>NZ_JAUOSY010000010.1:0-146557 GCF_030549125.1 Zobellia sp. 1_MG-2023
TACCTAAAGTTAACCGCACAACGTTAAGATCATGTTCTCCCTATGTGGTTTTTTCGTTAACTTGTGCAACAGGCACACATCCTAAACGTAATGCGGACTTTAGGGCTAAATCTAAAGGTTTGTGTATGTTTAGAATGCCGCTAAATTGAAAATTACGCTTGAGCGAAATGTTCAAATTTAGCTTTGAACAAGAAAAATAAAAAACAAAACCAAAAGCTCTAGCTTCGTGTGCAGACGGAAACGAAAAGTTTTCTTATTACCGAACTACGCTTGGTTAAGCCGTTACAATCAATAGCTCAATAAAAAAATAGCCTTTAATTACAGGTATAAAAAAGTTTCCATTTTATTATTTTGTATACATTTGACATCACTAAAACAAAATATATGTGATTAAGATTTTTCTTCCTTAAATGATATTCGAATTCTCGCCCTGAGTGAGGTTTGACCTTTCGAAAATCAAAAACAAGAATCTTAAATTATAATATATTCATTAATGAAAAATAGCATAAAGCGTTCACCACGCACAGTTTCTACACTATTACTTTTTTTCTCCTTTTACGGCGTTATTCTTATCAGTAGCTGTGATTCTAAAGATGAAGATTGCACAAAAACTGCTGTTGTTAGCGATACTTACTTCTTAAATAATCAACAATACTTCATTGATAAAACTATTGAACTACCCTGTAGTTTTCCTGATCCAGAACCATTAAATCAAATTGACCCACCGGAGTTAGATGGCTTTACTTACGATGTCTTATTTTATGAGTTTACACCTGATACTGGAAATAATACTTCGCGTTGGCGATTTGAAATTCAATTAAATAACCCAAATGTTTACGATGTTACAGGGTTGCCTATATTAACCGTAAAGATAGGAGAGCTAACGTCCAGTCAAAGTTATTCAGATAAAACAACCTTACCTTGCTTCCAACTTGGAGCTAAATCCAGTTGTACGTTATTATATGACCAAGAAAGTTCCCTAGATTTAGGTATGATCAATGATATAGAACTTGTAAACGTTCAGTATTTTTTAACTAATTAGAATTTACTTGATTACGAATACAAGAAAGTTAGTTAAAGTCAGATGGACTTTACTAGGGTATAAAAAAGAATAATGTGCTTACACGAACGTATAACTACTGCTTACAACAATAGTAACCGTTACATAAGCTATTTACATGCAAAAAACGGATTCAAATAAGCCTCTTTTAAGGGGCTTATTTTATGTCCGATCAAAAACGGAACTCTAACCTTAGACTTTTTATATATAAGGTAAAAGCAAGTAACCCTGACCCAATTTTTGACCGTTTTTGTTTGGGTTTTTATTCAACCGGTTTGACGATTATAAAAACATTTTATATTTCTAGCATCTTTTATTTTCCTGCAAGTAGTGGTGATATATAAGAACTCACTAAATTACCATCTAAAGAGAGATAGATTTACTAATAAACAAATTTGTACGTTAGCTATAACTAAGAAAATTAAAATGGAAATTAGAGAAGTTCATAGAAACGAATATACCATTTCAACTGACAAGGATAAATTAGATATTTTGAGTATTCACAAATTCCTTGCAAACGAAACCGATTGGGCCAACGGAATTCCAATCAATACTTTAAAAACATCAATTGAAAACTCTTTAAATTTTGGGCTTTATCACAAAAACAAACAAATTGGTTTTGCTAGAATAATTTCGGACTATTCCACTATTGCATATTTAGGAGATGTGTATGTCCTAAAAGAATACAGAGGAAAGGGATTAAGTAAATGGCTAATTAATGAAATAATGGTACATCCAAATCTTCAGGGCCTAAGACGCTGGATTTTATTGACTAATACAGCTGAATGGCTTTATAAAAAATTTGGGTTCACGGAAATACCTAATCCTGAATTTTATATGGAGAAACATAACCCGAAAGTATATAGCGGAATAGAGAATACTAATGACGTTGCCAATAATTAAAAAAAATCGTGTCTAGAATACAATTGTCCCAGATTATAACCAAAAGGCTAATTCTAAATCAACCTAGCTTAAACGATTTGGGAAAAATAAGTTCCATACTGAATGCTAGTGAACTGTACTCAAAAAATACAATTAACATTCCTTTCCCTTACACCCTAGACAACGCAAAATTTTGGGTGAAATTAGCTGATGACGGACTAAAAAATCAAGATCAGTATATCTTCGCCATTCGCTTAAAAGAAAGCAATGAATTAATTGGAGGAGTTGACTTGGGAATTGACAAACCGTTTAATAAAGCCGAATTGGGATATTGGCTAGACCAAAAATATTGGAATAATGGGTTTACGACCGAGGCCGTAAAATCAATAATTCAATTTGGTTTTGAAGAACTAAAGTTGAAAAGAATTTTTGCAACTCACTTTACCTCAAACCTATCATCTGGAAGGGTTATGGAAAAAGCAGGAATGAAAAAAGAGGGGATATTAAAGTGCCACACCTATAAAGCTGGAGTATACCAAGACCATGTTTTATATGCTGTTTTAAACGAATAAAAACTACATGTACTAATGATTGACTATCTAAAATCCTTTAACCTATTTACTGACTACGAAATAGACGATTTTCTAAAATTGACAGAAACAAAACATGTAAAAAAGGGTGTTACTTATATGGATCAAAATGAGGTTTCTAATTCACTAAGCTTTATCAAAAGTGGTATTTTCCGGTCCTTCTACATTTAGAACAATGATGATGAAATCACCTACTGTTTTTCGTTTCCCAATAATTTATTAATGGCGTACTCTTCTTTTATTTCCGGTAATAAATCAGAGGAAAACATTCAATGTTTATTAGGTACTTAGATCATCTCGATATCAACAATAGATTCATATAGGCCTCTTTAAGAAGTCTTTTTCATGTTCAACCTGACGTTGAAAGTAAATTTTAGAGTAACCCTATCTTTTCAAGGACATCACGAAATTTAGTACCTACGCATTCCAGTATGGGTTTCCAGAACGATTGGGAATTACCAAAAAGTATACAACATATGAAAATCCGTATACGTACTTAAGCTTAAGTCTGTCCGACCTTTGCCCTATTATTCTAATCATCAAAAAATAGGCAATAATGACAACAAATCAGTTTGGTAAAAATGGTTGGACTCCGGATAGAATTGAAAATTTAGACGGTAAAACCTTTGTGATAACGGGCACCACTAGCGGAACTGGATTTGAAGCTGCTAAAATACTATTGTCTAAAGGTGCAAAACTGGTAATGCTCAATAGAAACCCACAAAAATCAGCGGATACTATTGCTACTTTAAAACAAGAGCTTGGTAACGCTATAGAGGTTATGGCCATAAAAATGGATTTATCAGAACAAGCTTCGGTAAAAAAAGCAGCGCAAGAAGTTCTAAAAACAGTTTCTCAAATAGATGCGCTTATCTGCAATGCCGCAATAGCTCAGGTGCCAAAACAAACACTAACCGTAGACGGTTGGGAAATTCAAATGGGTACAAATTACTTTGGTAACTTCACGCTTCAGGCATTATTGTTTCCCCTCATTGAAAAATCCAAGGGTCGTATTGTAACGGTAGGAAGTATGGGCTATAATATGGGAATTAAAACCATAAAATTTGATGATTTAAATTGGAATAAAGAGTATACCCCTAATAATGCCTATAGCCAAAGTAAACTGGCACAGATCATGACTATCTATGAACTATAGGATAGATTGGCAGCAGCAGGTAAAACAGAGGTAAAAGCATATGCTTGTCACCCGGGTTCATCAAGAACCAATCTAATTAATACAAGTGGTAGCTTCATGATGAAATTTATCTTTAACTTAATGAAATTATCTCCTTTGACACAATCGGCAGAAAAAGGGGCCTACCCACAACTCATGTGTGCCACGGAACCAAATCTGGACCAAAGTGGTTTTTACGGGCCAACGGGAAGAAACTTCTGGACCGGTCCGGTTGGGGCGCATAAATTGGAGCCGCATGCCAAAGATAAAGCTGTGGCTTATAGACTGTGGGAACTTTCAGAAAAAGAGACCGGTGTAAAATGGAATATTTAAAGCAAAACAAATGAACGTAATAATTACGGACGCTACAGGAATGGTAGGCAAAGGTGTTTTGTTAGAATGTTTAGATGATAAGAGAATTAAAAAAATCCTCTTAATAAATAGATCTTCTATAGGCCTTGAAAATCCTAAAATAGAAGAAATCATCTATCCAAATTTCACTGATTTTAGTGCCATTCAACATACTTTTGAACCGTATAATGCCTGTTTTTATTGTATGGGAGTTTCTTCTGCTGGAATGACAGAAGAACAATACTATAAATTCACCTATACCGTTACAAAGGCTTTGGTCAATGCTACCTATGCAGCCAACCCAAACTTAACTTTCGTTTATGTTTCAGGGGAAGGCACGGACAGCACTGAAAAAGGTAAAACCATGTGGGCAAGAGTAACAGGTAAAACAGAGAATTATATTTTTAACAAAGGCTTTAAAGATGTCTATGCCTTTAGACCGGGAGTTATTTTGCCAAAAAGAGGAATTAAATCTAAAACTAGACTGTACAATATTTTTTACATATTTACACGACCATTTTTTCCTATAATGCAAAGAATGAAATCTGTTACTACTACTATAACCATAGGTAAAGCTATGATTGCTTTAGTAGAAAGACCTCAAAATTTAAAAATCTTGAGTGGAAGAGCTATTAATGAAGTACTATTGAACTGATTAAAACCATGCAACACTTTAAAACATTAGCATCGTATTTAGATTATTTGGGATTGCCCAGACCCGAGCATCCTATGTTAAGTGTCTTTAACTCCAAAGGTGATGGCTTTTTACCCTGCCCCAGGGAAAGTTCGCCTGCAATTACAAATGATTGTTATTCTATCAGTTTTAAAAAGTTTGTAAAAGGCGAATTAAACTACGGACGTACCAAATATGATTTTACAAATGGTGCGTTAATATGTATTGCTCCAAGACAAGTGTTACAATGGGATAGCAGCGTGGTCTTTGAGCAAAAAGGTTTTTCTATAAACTTTCATGAAGATTTTATAAAAGGTACGGAATTGGCGCAACAAATAAAAAATTACGGTTTCTTTTCGTATTCCGTGAATGAAGCTTTGCACCTTTCGCCTAAAGAAGAAATGCAAATAGAACTGCTGGTTGAAAATATTGAAATGGAATACCAGAACAACCAAGATGCTTTTAGCAAAGAAATTATTGTTTCGCAATTGAGTACCCTTTTAAAGTATGCCAATAGATTTTATGAGCGGCAATTTTTAAATAGAAAAGAATTGTCCAATAATTTGTTAGAAAAATTCAATGCGCAAATAGCTGCCTATTTAGAATCTGGACAATTACAGGAAAAGGGCATACCGAGCATTGAACAAATAGCGGATAAAATGTTGGTGTCACAGCGTTATTTAAGTGATACGCTTAAAAAAGAAACCGGTAAGACTACTACTGAACATTTGCACTTGCATTTAATAGATGAAGCAAAAAATATTCTGTTACAACCCAACAAAAGTATTGCAGAGGTAGCGTATGAACTAGGGTTTGAATATCCGCCTTACTTTTCTAGATTATTTAAAAAGAAACAAGGTATAAGTCCTACTGAGTACAGAGAAAAATATAAACTTAATTAAGATATGGAACTATTAAAATTAGCCACAGAATGGGCAAAGGCCGAGGTTTTTTCAACCCGTTTCTTCATCTTATTTGCCATTTTATTTTTAATAGCAAGTGTTGGTTTTTGGCAATTGGGAAAAACCGACTTAGCAAAGGCTTACATAATTCCAACCTTGGTAGCGGGGCTATTACTCATGACTATAGGTCTCGGTTTATTTTTTACAAATACTTCTAGAATTACCCAATTTGAAAAAGCTTTTAACGCAGATGTCCCTGCCTTTTATAGTTCTGAAATTAAACGTACAGAAAGCACCCTAAAGGAATACACCGTTGTATTCAAGGTCATACCTATTCTCATTATCATAGCGGCACTACTTATTCTCTTTTTTCCTACCCCAACGTGGAGAGCCATTAGTATTACAACAATTGCAATGTTGACGGTTATCTTATTGGTTGACGGAACGGCTTACTCAAGAATTGAAGCTTACCATAAAAAACTGAAGTTGGTGGATATAGAAAATGAAAACAATCGCTAGTATTAAGACGATTACACTAGAATAATAGGTCCTCATATCTAAAAACTTTGGCTTATCTATTAAATATAACAGTAAAAAGTGCTGTACCAATCATCCTTACCCCCAGGTTTTCCAATAAACTCTTTCAGTAATTTTCACAAAACCCTATAACCAAATATTTCTCTTTAACTTACGGTTTTATGACTTTCTTTTTATTGATTTAGACTTCTAAAAGCGATACTGCTTTGAGTGTGTAATCACACTATTTCCGTATTTTTACTATACTCAAATAAATTAAATTATCCATTAGCCCCATTTATTTTAGCTTTGGATTGACTATCTAGAGTATTAATCTAAAAAGAAAAACAAAATTGATTCATCCGGAAATAATAGAATTAAGAAAAGAGCTTCATTCACATCCTGAATTATCTTGTTTTGAACATGAAACGGCTAAAAGAATCCAAAGGTTTATTAATGAGCATAACGTTGATTTCTAGTTCTTTAGTCTCAATAAAAAGTAATTTATTTCTATAATTCTACAGATAAACCATCTCTCCTAACACATATCGCAAAAAATGAAAATACACTTTCAATTAACTCTTTTAATTATTTCTTTTCTCTTTGTTTCTTGTCAAAAAGAAATTACAAAGGCCGATTTCATCATTAAAAATGCTAACATCTGGACCGGAAATGTAAACCAGCCAAATGCCCAAGCCATAGCTATTAAGGGGGATTCTATTTTGGCGATTGGTTCTTTTGAGGATATAGAAAAAAGTGTAGGTGATGCTACCAAAATTGTTGATGCTCAAGGAAAATTTATCACCCCAGGTTTTATTGACTCCCACGTACATTTATTAATGGGCGGAAACAGCCTTTTGAGTGTTCAACTAAGAGATGCTGCCACAAAGGAAGAATTCATCAAAAGAATAGCATCATTTTCAAAAAACCTAAAACCTAAACAATGGATCGTAGAAGGCAATTGGGACCATACCCTTTGGGGCGGTGAACTTCCTACGAAAGAGTGGATAGATGAATTTACGCAAGATAATCCTGTTGCCCTTTACCGAATGGACGGCCATATGATTTTAGCGAATTCAGCAGCTCTAAAAATTGCGGGTATAGATAAAAACACGCCAGACGTAGAAAATGGGGAAATAGTTAAAAACTCAAATGGTGAACCCACCGGAATTTTAAAAAGTGAGGCTATGTATTTGGTTCTGAACAAAATTCCCGCTTTATCCGATTCTCAAAAAGAAAAAGCCATTAAGGCGGCACAGGATTATTTAAATGCCCTAGGTATTACCAGCATTCATGATGTTGATAGCTTAGGAGGTTTTGACATTTTGAAAAAAATTCACTCCAACAATGAGCTTAAGGTCCGTGTTTATTCTGCTGATCCTCTACGCAATTGGAAACTACTTTCCAACAAGGAAAAAATAGATAACAAATGGCTCAAAAACAGAATGCTCAAAGGATTTGTAGACGGTTCCCTGGGGTCACATTCGGCGGCATTTAAAGAACCCTATTCGGACCAGCCAACGGATAAGGGAATTTTAACCGCTAATTTAGATAGCCTTAAAACATGGATTACAGAGGCGGACAATAATAATTTACAAATTACGGTACATGCCATAGGAGATAAAGCCAACAATACCCTTCTGAATACTTATGAAACGGTAATACAATCCAACGGAAAAAAAGACCGTAGGTTTAGAATTGAACATGCACAACATTTAGACCGTAAAGATATAGACCGTTTTTCAGAATTAAATGTAATTGCAAGTATGCAACCCTACCATGCCATTGATGATGGTAGGTGGGCAGAAGATTTGATTGGTCCGGAACGAATAAAAACAACTTATGCCTTTAAATCTTTGTTAGATGCCAATACAACATTGGTTTTTGGTAGTGATTGGCCCGTTGTTCCCGCTTCTCCCCTATTAGGTATCTATGCGGCCGTAACGCGTAAAACTTTAGATCATAAAAACCCAAATGGCTGGGTTCCAGAACAAAAAATAAATGTACAACAAGCCCTAACAGCGTATACCAGAGATGCGGCTTATAGTTCATTTGAGGAACGCTTAAAAGGAACCTTGGAAAAAGGAAAACTTGCTGATTTTGTTATTTTAAGTGATGATTTAACCAAGATAGATCCAGAAAAAATAAAGGATGTTAGAGTTTTAGAAACATACGTTGGCGGGCAAAAGGTTTATACAGGTAATTAAAAGTAATAACTGAACTAATTTTAAACAGAAAAACCTTAAAGTCCCTGCTACAAATGGCCTAATCAAGTTTAACTGTTGTATTTAATAGCATAAAATGAGCAAAATAATTGTACAAGGAATACAATTCGATGAAAAATCTTCATATCAGAAAGGCCCTAAATTAGCTCCTCCTTTGATAAGGGAAGCTTTAAACTGTGGCTCTGCCAATATGTATGCCGAAAACTTGATTTCTATCGAAAATTCAAGAATTGAAGATAAAGGTGATTTTGAAATAACCGAATATTTTGATATTGAGCGAGTAACTGAAAAGCACATAGACTCCGGTGCCAAAATCCTTACTTTAGGGGGCGATCACTCCATAACCTTCCCCATAATTAAAGCCCACAGCAAAAAATATCCCAAACTAGACATCCTTCACATAGATGCACATTCAGATTTATACGATAATTACGAAGGCGATAAATATTCCCACGCATGCCCTTTTGCGAGGATTATGGAAAATGGCTTTGCCATAAAATTAGTTCAAGTTGGAATTAGAACATTGAACACACACCAAGCGGAACAAGCAGATAAATTTAATGTTGAAATTCATCAAATGAAGGATTTGGATTTAAACCGAATTCCAAAATTTGAGAACCCCTTGTATATTTCTTTGGATATGGACGGATTTGATCCGGCCTTTGCTCCAGGAGTCTCGCATCATGAACCCGGAGGATTAACCTCCAGAGAAGTAATCCATATAATTCAAAATATAAACACCGAAATTATTGGAGCCGATATTGTTGAATACAACCCAAATAGGGATTTTCAAAATATGACTGCTTTTCTAGCTGCCAAAATGATGAAAGAACTATTAGGAAAAATGCTTTAAAGTATGGATTTTTTATACCATATAACTCTAAAAAATAAACATTTGATGAGCTCTAAATTGTAGCAAAGTCTTACTTAGACTTTATATTCAGAAAGCCTTCCACAGAAAATTTAAAAGCTCTGCAAATAGCCAAAACATAAATCAATGCGTATATGCTTTTAGGCAATTCCTATGTAATACCTTTATGGTAATTTTCGGGTTTAACCAAAGAAATATAGAATGTTTAGACATCAAGGTAAAAGCAGGACTTTAAATCACAATCTGCGTATTGCCACCATTTTGTCATTCGTTGCAGGCATTGTAAATGTTACCGGTTTTTTAGCTTTTCATCAATTAACTACAAATGTAACCGGTCATTTTGCCCTCTTTATAAGCGATGTAGCCAACTTTGAGTTTTGGAAGGGAACAGTTTATTTCTTATATATTTTCTCCTTTCTTCTAGGCTCTTTTTTATCTAGTTTTCTAATTGAAAAGTTTAATGGTAATAAAAAACTAAATGTCTTTGTATTACCCACCGCTATAGAGTGTCTAATTCTTACCTTCATTTCTTTTTTGAGTACTGTAACGGCCCTAGAATATCCTAATTTTATTGTTTGCTCCTTACTTTTTGCAATGGGACTCCAGAATTCTTTTGTAACCAAAATTTCAAATGCCGTGGTAAGAACAACTCACCTTACAGGATTATTCACAGATTTAGGAATTGAGTTATCACAACTGTTTTTTCCCAAATCACATCCAAATAGAGAAAAAATTAAATCAACTATAAAACTGCGGAGTTATATCATTTGTTTCTTTTTTATTGGTGGAATCTCCGGAGGATTCTTCTATTCCCGATTAGACCTCAAATTGCACACGTTAATCATAGGAGCTGTAATTTTAGCTACAAGCTTATTTTATGATGATTTAAGATATAGGCTAATCAGAACCAAAAGGAAATATAGGCAAAGAAAAAATGCTCATAGACTTGTATAACCCCTTTACCGCGGTAAACTTTAGTATGTAAACTTTGTCCACTATAGTTGTACGAAAAACCCAAAAAATTGTTTTCATATATATTCCTTTTCGGTTACAAATCGCCAAAAACATTGATATCCAAAAATGAATATTGATTTTAAGAATATTGAATATTTAAAATCCGGTACGGAAAGACAACAGCTTGCCCATGCCGAAATCATAAAATATAAGGTCTTTGGGAAACTGAAAAAATACAATCCTATTTTAACCGGTACCATTCCCATTGGTATTGATTTACCTGAAAGTGATTTGGATATAATTTGTGAGTGTAAAAACCATGCCGAGTTCACAACATTTATTACGGAGCAATTTTCCCAAGAAAAGGGTTTCAAGATCTATTCTACGGTTCAAAACGGTACCGAATCCACTATTGCAGAATTCAAAACGGAGCATTTTCTATTCGAAATTTTTGGGCAGAATAAAGCTACCGAAAAACAGAACGCTTACCGGCACATGCTTATAGAAAATAAGATTTTACTTGAAAAGGGAGCAGACTTTAGGCAAAAGATAATAGAATTAAAGTCTAAAGGATTAAAGACCGAGCCTGCTTTTGCTCAATTATTAGGCCTAAAAGGCAACCCCTATCTTGAACTATTAAAATTTGAAGGAAAGTAACAGGGCCAGCAGTTGTAGCTGATGCAGAAGTATTATTAGAAAATGCGAACGATAACTTCAAATAGGCCTTAGCACTGTTTTTTCAAACGGGGGTAACATCATCATCTGTTCTATCATAAACAGTACTAATGGCCTTCCTAAACATCCGATCCATCACGTATCGTCCGCATATTAAAGAACTTAAACCTTAATTCTACTAGTGAATTCTTTGATTTGCTTACTTCAAAATTACAATATACATGTAGTTATTATCCTACAAATTAGACGAATGCCGTTTATCCGTACTCCAATCTTACATATCTGTAGATGAACCGTTTTATCTTCTAAATTTATTTTAGGTTTGTAGAAAAAGGACAGCTCATATTTAGTGAATTCGTTTGCTCATAACTTCATCAATTCCTGAACAACATAAAACCTAATGATTAAGACCATACTACCATTTTTTTTCATTATTGCGTTAATGAGCTGTAAATCCTCTACTGAACTAACTAGTTATTTTGGACAAAAATACCCTGGAGCCATTCCTGAAATATTTGCTCCGGACGTTATTTCTGTTAAAAACAGATTTGAGCATGGCATTTCATTTACGCCTAATACCAATGAATTGGCTTTTGGGATTTTGGATAAAACTGGTGTTAGGGGAGAAATCTATTATTCAAAAAAAGATAATAACACATGGTCCGATCCGCAGACTTTTAAGCCACTAGAAAATAGGAGCGTGTTTCTACCCTATTTTACGCCAGACGGACAAGCGTTGCTCTACGCTCAAAGCATACCTGACACCAACAACTTATACATTACGAACATTGGGAGAGTTAAAAAAGTGGATAATCATTGGGGACTCCCTGAAAAACTAGAAACCCCAATAAGCTCAACAAGTAGGGAAGCCTGTGCTAGTATGACTTTGGATGGAACCCTTTATTTCTCATCAAATAGAAACTGCCAAGGAAAGGAAAACTGTTTTACGGCAGATTTGTTCTTTTCAAAAGTCTTGGACAAAAAGTATCAATCCGTAAGTGAAATAGCCGACCTAAATTCGGCCAATGATGAAGAAAGTGTATTTATCTCCCCTAATGAAACGTACCTTATTTTTTGCAGATATACTAATGGCGAAACTTTTGTAGATTTATATATTAGCTACCGTAACCACAATGGAAATTGGACATCGCCACAAATCCTTGACCCCACTATAAATTCCAAAGATTGGGACCGGAGACCTTTTGTAAGTGCAGATAACAAGTATCTATTCTTTACGCGTTTACAAATTTCCTCAAACGGTTTAGCCGAATCTGACATTTATTGGTCAAACACTTCAAAGGTCTTCCATCCTTTCGTTTACCATCCACTTGACGCCATTACCATACGAAAAGGAGAAAATTTTGAACTACAGCTTCCCCCGGATTATTTTAAAGACATAGATGATACGCAACTGGTTTTGAACACCACGAAGAGTAAATTGAATTGGCTAAATTTTGATAATGAAACCATGACATTATCCGGACGCCCTACCCTAGACGGAGAATTTGAACTGATTTTTACGGCAACCGATAAAGCTTTAAACTCTACTGAAGACAGATTAAAAATAACTGTTACCCAATAATCTTGCTATTAGAAAAAGTTGTACTACCACAGTTAAGTATTTTTTTGTATCTTAAGTTAATAAACACCTGACTACCAGTCATTAATCAATAAAAAAATGGCAACGAACTGGATTTTTGCATTAGCAGTACTTTTTCTGACCACTTTTCTTTTTTGGAAGCTTCTGAGCGCACATTTCAAAAAAGAATATGGAGAAAGACTTTGGAAACAATGGGGAACAAGGCTCTATTTTTGGCAAGGTGCCATTTACACTAGTACAGGAGTTACCCTTCTTGTACTTTGTGTTTTAAAATGGGCCAATGTTCTAACTTTTTAAAGGAGTAAATTCCCAATTTGGATATGGGAAAAGAAAATATAAAATGCGAACGATAGTTTCAACTCGGTCAATTGCTGTTTTTTCAAAAAGGGGGAACATTTAATATCATTCTATCATAAACAATAAAACTGACCTTTCTCAAACTTCATATCAGACATATATCGTCCGCATTTTAAAGAACTAAAAACCAATAGTGATTAAGCATTTTTTAATTTGCTTACTCCAAAATTACGTCTTCGCTGCTGTTAAAAACCCTCATTTTCGGTCAACTCCGTTTATCTACACATTAATCCCTAAATACCTATAGACGAATGGTTTTTTCGCATAAAAAAAGGGCACTTTTTAAGATGCCCTTTAAAATATATTGTGGAAAACGTTGTAATTAATCCAAACGCTCAGATTGTATACGCTCCATTTGTTTTTTACTTAATCCTTGACGATAATATACATCCGGTTCATGGTTTACCCTATGGTTTTTCATACCGGGGTCATCCAGATCCAAACTCAAATCACAGTCAAACCGGACAAGTTTGGAATGAAATTGGTCCTTGCCACCCAAACTGATAAAATGGGCAAGTCCCCACGTAACTCCACGTCCGTCCGTTGTATTCGTGAAAGCATCGGGCACATAAGGCGCTGCAGCATAAGGCATTAATTCTGTAATGGAAGCTATTTCAAAATTTACCCAATCCTCTGCATATTGAATGGTGTTATGCTCCGGCCCATCTTTATACACTAAGGCCGCAACCCCTTTTCTAAATGGAAACAATGATGTTTCATGTCCAGATGTAATTACCGGGTTTAAAGGGTGCTTTGTAAAAGGACCCAGTGGATCATTGGCTATGGCCAACCCTTGCATACGTACTTTGTCAGGATCACCAAAATCCGATTTATAATAAATATAGATTTTGCCATCGTGTACCAAAGGGTACGGATCATGAATTGAATATTGATCCCACTCCCCTTTTTTTCCGTTGGGAATAACTATTTTGTTGTACGCAGTCCAAGGGCCATCGGGAGAATCTGCATAAGAAACGGCCACCGGGCAATCATCCCCCCTTTTACCGCTAGCCTCCATAAATCCTTGATAGTATAGGTAGTATTTTCCCTTCCACTCCAAAATATCCGTAGTGGTAACGGAACGCCACCCTACCAAAGGTTTTTCCGGTCTTTCAATAGCAACTCCTTGTTCCTCCCAAGTAATGCCATCCTTAGAAGTAGCGTACCAAATCTCCGCAAGATCCCAATCTGATGATGGAATGGTATCATTGCTCATATCGGCTCCACGTGGTGGTGTAGAAGTGTTTCTATAGGTGTACCAAACATAATACTTACCATCATGCAAGAGTATTTTTGAGGGGTCTCTTCGGGTAATGGTTCCGTCGTGCCCATTATAGTCAAACCCCTTAAGTTCAGTATACTTAAATTGACTAAAAAGTTCATTCTTATGTGGTTCGGGAGACTTATAATTCGTGTAAATACGTTCCATGGCAGCACTCATTTGCCTATTGGGCTTCTCCTCTGGCAACTTAAACGGAAAACCTTCCGTTTGCTCTTTTGCTTCTTTCACCACCTCTTTTTGGGGCTGTTCCTTACATGCGCTCAAAACTAAAAATAGCGCCAGGATTGTGATTATGTTTTTCATTGTTCGGTTTGTTTTAAGGTTTAAAAAATCTTTTATTATTCACCCAAATATTCAATGTAGGTGTAGTATACTCCAAAGGTTTTTCCGTTTTCAATAAAATCGTTCACCAACATTGTCTTCCCTTTCTGAAGGTTTAATATAAAATCTGCACTCTGCATGTCACCTTCAATAGTTTGCTCTCTAATTTGATTGGCAATTTGGATGCGCACCATCTCTGGATGCATAGTTTTATAGGCATATTGGTTCTTGGGATTTTCCTCTGGAATGCCTAAAATTGGTCCCGGACATTCTTTGGGCCAACGCATACATGATATTTTGTATCTACCTGTTCTTTCTACTTTTATGGGGTGCGTATTGTTACTATTTTTCATTCCCGATGCTACCTGCTCCGGTTTCCAAATACCTCCGTCCTCTCCTATGGCGTGCTGTATGGTTAGTTTTATCTCCTTTTGGCTTTCGTTTCCAACAATACTCACCGGAAATTCCTGATATTCATACCCCGCTTTTGCTTTATCTAAAAAGGATTCGTTACGCGACAGGAGACCATCAACTACTTCTCTGTTTTCTAATGCCACATCCTTATCTTGATGTTTATCCGCCTCAATATTGTAGAGTTCCTTTCCGTTTACCAATCGCCATTTTTCATTAAGAATTGCTGTTTCTTCTTTGTCATGTGGAGTGCGCCAATCTTGACGATTATGAACAAAGACCGTTCTACTGCCATCTAGTTTTCCGGTTTTTAGGAGCAAGGGCGAAAAATCGATGCCGTCTAACTTCATATCCTCTGGAATTTGAAGATTACAAAGTCCGGCCAAAGTTGGAATCAAATCTACATGAGCTGTTAATTCATTAAGGTCCTTCCCTCCTTTAACCTTACCATCTTTCCATCTAATAAAGAAAGGAACACGATGACCACCTTCTGTGCGATGTCCCTTCTTTCCTCTAAACCCCTTATTGAAACCTAATTTTCCATCGTTACTTAATCCACCTCCGGAACCGTTATCGGTCATATAGATGAGTATGGTATTGTCAGCCAACTTTTTCTCCTTTAAATAAGCTTCTAGCTTCCCAAAATTTTCATCTATATTGGTAATCATACCAT
Organism: Zobellia sp. 1_MG-2023; assembly: GCF_030549125.1. Classification (NCBI taxonomy): domain Bacteria; kingdom Pseudomonadati; phylum Bacteroidota; class Flavobacteriia; order Flavobacteriales; family Flavobacteriaceae; genus Zobellia; species Zobellia sp. 1_MG-2023. The sequence continues at coordinate 15,518 of NZ_JAUOSY010000010.1, forward strand.
AAAATTCGGCCCCAACAATTTTATCTCCCACCAAATGCCGATAAGGAGCCGCATACTTTTCCGCGACTATAAAAGGACTATGGGGAGCGTTCGTAGGTAGATACAGAAAAAATGGAGCATCTTTATTCTCATCCATAAAGCGCATAGCTTCTTGGAACCATACATCCGTACAATACCCTGAAAACTGCTTGGGCTCATTATTCACGTAATACACGTCATCATTATAGCTATTGCCCCAATAATCGGATAGTTCCCCCACTCCACCGGCTTTATGATGCACGGCTACATCAAAACCGCTGTCCGTGGGTCTTGACGGATAATTATCTCCTAAATGCCACTTACCGAACATGGCCGTTCTATACCCATTGTTCTTAAATACATCGGCCATGGTAATCGCGTTTTCGGCTAAAGCGTCCCTTCCTTTATAAGTTGCCCAGGTACCGTTATTTACCGGATATCTTCCTGTCATTAACGCTGCACGTGTTGGCGTGCACATAGGGCTAACATGAAAGTCCGTCATACGCACCGCCTGCTTATAAAACATATCTATGTTAGGCGTCTTTATCCAAGGGTTTCCATGACAGCCTAAATCTCCAATTCCTTGGTCATCTGTCATTATTAAAATTACATTGGGCGGTTTCTTTTCTTGTGCGAATAGGTTAGTGACCCATACCGTTAACAAGCACATTAGAAGAAAGTGCTTATACATATTTCCAGACAACTGTAGCGTAATCATATTTAAGTGAAATTTCATTTCCTGTAACATTCCAATGAATTGAATAATCAAACCTCTCAAAACTAACCATAGAAAAGCATAATTGACCAAAAATGTACTTTACAAATATTATACAAGACTAGATTTAAATGCTATTATTGCCATTATCACCCTAATATTTAATATCTTGATTTAACTAAACAAAAAAAATCACAACACGCTGTATTACAAACAACTACATATATTATTATTTCTAATTCTTGTTATTGAAACGGGAAATTGCCAAACTGAAAGCCCAAAAAATAGTATACAAGACAGTGCTTTATACTATACAGATAGATTTGGGAAAGCGTTGGCCAATTCTAATCTATTTCCTACTGAATCCTATGAGGTCCTAGCAAATTCCAAGGCCTATTTTGAAATAAAAAAGGATACTTCCAACTTGGTAAAATGTTTGTTGGCCATGGCGGACATTCAAAAGAAAAAAGGAAAATTCAGTACATCGTTTGACCACTTGTGGCAGGCTAAATATTTAAGTGATCAAGTCTCAAGTAAAGCCCAGAAAGTTCAAACCCGTGTTAATTTAGCTAGATTGTACGATGAGTTCAATATGGACGAGCAATCCGTTTTGTATTTAAAGGAAGCTGTAACAATTGCTAAGAAAATTTATGTTCAAGATTCCACAAAAATAGACGATCTTATTTCTAGTTATATGTATTTGGCCGTACGACAACGAAAGATGGGCAACTACCAAAAAGCGCTTCAGTACTTGGATTCTTGTTTTGTTACTCCATCTATTACCTTGGAAAAAAGTATAGAAATGCCCTTTTGGGATGCTGAAAAGGGGAAGATTATGCAAGAACTGCATCAGTTTAAAAAAGCAAATACATTTTTGCATATTTCCCGAAACCATACGCTTGGAAAAAAACTAAATTATAGACCCAATATCTCTATGTATTTGGGCGATTTAAAAAAGGACCTTGGCCAAAAAGACAGTGCCCTTTTCTTTTACAATGAAAGTCTGGCCTTAAGCCAAGACCAAGGTTTTAGAAATGATTTAGAAGCCGAAGTGTTACGAAAGCTATCCGAAGTTTATTCTACAAACGGTGATACGCAACTTGCCTACGACTATCTTGTGAAATCTACAAAAAAAGCAGATCAGGTACTACAGGCCAAGAACCAAACCAACAGTGAACTTTTTCAAATAAAGGACACATATTTAAAATCCATTTCGGAAAAAAACGAACAGTTAGAGCAAAAAACACGGACTATTGAAGAAAACAATACCATTCAATTCCGGCTTAAAATTATACTCTTTCTATTGGTTCTTTTAGGTCTTGTTCTGGCTATTGTATTTCAAATGCGCTTAAAACTTAAAAAGACCCTTTTACACAAAAAAGAGGCGGAACTTCAAACAAAACTCATAAAGGAAAGAAGCCATAACGAAATAGAACTTAAAAGTAGGGAGTTAACATCATATGCACTGCAATTGATCGATAAGGATAGTGCAATTGACGAACTTTTAGAGCTACTAAAAACGGAATCTTCACCTAAATACAAATCACTTTTCAATAAATATAAAAAGGGCTCTAAAGACCTTTGGAACGAATTTAATCTGCAATTTACCCAAGTTAACTCGGCCTTTTATGACAAGCTTAAAACGTTACATCCCAAATTAAGTTCTACCGAGCAGAAACACTGTGCCCTGATCAAACTAAATTTAAGCACCAAAGAAATGGCCAGAATCCTGAACATAGAACCACATAGCGTTCACGTTTCACGTTCTAGAATCCGTAAAAAGATGGGGTTGGAACGGTCAGATAATTTGGAGAGTTATATTGCGGGTATTTAGTTCTTTCCATTAGCCTTGGCACTGCCATCAATAACTGCCTTTACAATCGCATCCGCAATTTCCGGGTAGGTCCACTCCAACGTATTTCTATTGAAAATGGCAAACTCGTCAAGATTTCCGTTATCCCACCAAACAGGACAAATGCCTCGCTCAATGCATGCTTTCGCATAAAACTCCGCGTGGGCCAAACGGTCTTGTGGATTATTACTAAATGTAGAACCCCACTCTCCCATTACGACGGCTCTACCTTTCTTTCCAAAAGTATCCTGAACCGTATTCAATTCCTGGGTTAACTCGTTTTTATCAGTCTCTGTACCCCATGTAGGGTCGGTTCCCTCTAGACAGAACAAATACGGAAAATAACTATGAACGGAAACAATTACATTTTCATCTTCATTGGGAACTTTATAGTCACTAAGAGCATTAGGGGTTGTACTGGCGGCATAGGTAGACACCATGATTTTTCTAGTAGCGTTGTTACCTCCGGTAGCCCGGATCGCATCTACACTTACCTGGTGATATTGGTTTACAGCATCACGCCCCTCTGTAGTACCTCCATTCCATTCCTCGGGGCTCTCCTCTAGACGGGGTTCATTCAACGTTTCAAAAATTACATAATCTCCGTAGCCCTTAAATCTATTGGCTATCTGGGTCCATACCTTAGTGATCTGGTCTTTAACCGCTGGTACCTGTTCATAAGTGGGTATAATCCATGCTTCATCATGATGAATATTTAAGATAACGTACATGTCATTATCCAATGCATAATTTGCAATTTTCTCCACTTTATCCATCCATTCCGCTTCTATAGTATAGTCTGGAGCAGGCCCCATATGAAACCTCCACGTGACAGGCAACCGTAAGGTTTTAAAGCCTTTTTTAGCAATCTCATCGATCATTGCCTTTGTGGTGATAGGATTTCCCCAAGCCGTTTCATCCTCATTTTCGGTATCCATAGCGTTACCAAGATTCCACCCGGCACCCATATCCGTAACAAATTCCTGCGCGGTTATTTCCCGCATATCACCATCCTCCTCTGTCTCATCCGGTATTTCCGTTTCAACAGTATCGGTCGTATTATCCACGTCTTTGCCATTATCATTTTCATCCTTATTATTTTGGGCACATCCAAAAAAACTACCCAAAATTATGCTGAGAACTATGCATACTAGTACTGTATTTTTCATCTGATTTTAATTTTAAAGTGAATTGTACTTGGTTTTAACAAACCTAAAAGCGTTTACCCTTCTGTAAACAGAAGACTTAAATAAGGTACGAAACGAAACGACAAAGCCGGTTGATTATGAAAAAAACCGGCCCTACCTCTGTAATCATTGACTAACTAAACAACTCAACTCTGTCAAAAAATTACCTTAACTAACTACTAAACTAATAAACTACAACTTTTCTAATTTTACATATTGTAACATAACACCATTGGTCTGGTTTCCAATGTCCAATAAAACACGACCTCCATTTGTGGTCTCTTGTCCCATTACAAATTCTTTCTCATAGGTTTGGTATTCCGTATTTCCTGCCAACCAAATGCCGCCTCCACCATCATACGCTTGCCAGCCATCTCTACCGGTGCCATCCCCAACAGAAAGTGAAAACCAAAAATCTCCTTGTCCTGGATAAGCTTTTACAATAACCGTAAGCTTATACTTAGCTCCGTTCTCAAGTATTATTGAAGGCTTGAACAATTGTACATCCCAAGGGTTAGCGCCTACAACAATATCAGTTGCAACAAGCAGATTATCTTCTGCAAAGAAGTTTACAGAACCGCCCCCATTTTGATTGGCCGCCCAACCATCTTCACCTGCTGAAAAATCAGATTCATAAATGGTCTCCGAACCTAAGGATATAGAAACGGTATCCAGTAAATCCGGATAGGAAACTACAATTTCACTAGTACCTTCAGTATAAACTTCTCCTTGTGCGGGAGTGGACACAATGCCATAGATATCAAAATCTTCGCTTGCTACAATAAGGTCCTCCTTACCATTAATGGATAATCTAAGAGTCAATCCTTTAAGGTCTATTGTCTCCCCATCTGCATAAAGTGTTTTTTCCGGTTTTGTTTCCATAACCATACCTGTAATATCCAGCATATTTACCGTAATAGGAACGGCAACGGAAACTCCGGAAGAATGTGCAATTTGAACTTCGGTATCCGTAGCTTTCAATTTAGTTTCGTTTGCCGGAGTTGCCATGAGTTCAAAAGCTTCAAACTCTTCAAAAGGAACCACTACCTCTAGACCACCGGTCATTTCATAAGTTATAACAGCGCCCTCTAGATTCAACCGCTCCCCTATCTCATATTCACTTTTAATAGGCGGTGTAGTAACCGTACCGCTTAAAGGAGCAAATGGCAGTACCTGAATTTCCTGTGCAACCTTAGCGTTCGTAGAAGCATAAGTAACGGTAATTTCTGCATTGTCTACGGATAAGACATCCCCATTCATTGGAGCTACTAGTATCTCCGTATCAAAATCGGCAAAAGCGACATCCGATTTGGTGCCGTCCTCCTTAACTAGTGTAACCACCATGGCGCTCAAGTCCAATTTTTGGCCATTCACATAGTTCTCGGTAGCCTTGTTCTTTACTTCTAAAGCCACCACATTATTGGTTACACTAATAGCCTGAATCAACCCCGTTCCAGATTCCCCAACGGAAATAGTTATTTGTTGGTGAGAAAAATCCAGTACCGTGCCATTGGCGGGGTCCGTACTAATATTTTCTGAACCAAAAGAAGCAAACGGAACATCTACATTACTCCCGTTTTTATCCATGGAAATAACAATACCGGAAAGGTCCAACGCCTCACCAAGTACATATGCCACTTTGGGCAAGGTTTTCATACGTACCGTGGACCCATCGGCCACCTCAGCATCATCATCACTATTACAGGAAGAAAATATGAAAACCATTAATGCCATTAACAGCAATACTATTCTGTTCTGAGAAAAATTTAGAATATATTTCATGTTCCGATCTTATTTTAATTCAATTTCAAACTCTTCAAAAACAGCGGTCCTATCCCGTATGACCAAGGTATCCTTAACGGCATGAGTTTCTGAATTATCCGCATCTGTATAGGTGTAATCCAAATAAATAACATCTCGTGGTTTTCCTCCCCATGTATCTCCTCCTTCTACAAATGTTCCTGTACCACTAACATTATAAGGGTCATCTTTATAGCTAGAAATGGTGCAATTATTTTCTGAAAAAGTTAGTTCCATAGCTACGTTTCCGGGACTTGAGTTTTCTCCTCGTCCAATAATATTTTCTAGGTGCACTTTGTTAAAACCGCTAGTGGCCACAAAGGTTATTTCATCATCTACAGTAAACTCTGCATTGTATTCCCTACCTAGAGTGGGTGTTCCCGTAGTAATCATATCAGTTCCTCTTCGGAGATAATTTCCATGAAACCTATTCATGTATTTGATACCAAAAAGCGTGTAGTCTTTAGGAAGAATGTCCCAGTGGTTGGCATTCACCCTATCTAAATCGGTTATACCTTCAAAGCTCACACCTGAATGAATACTATCTATATTTTCGGCCTGTGTTAGCCTAAGGGGAATTACGTAATTGGTAGTATTGGTTGCTCCAAAAGATAAGGTGTCGTTAAAAAAATCATCGTACAATTGTACCTGTATTCGCGCCTTAGTATCTCCTGCGGATATGGTTACGGGACTAATGTTCTCAAAAGTATAATAGCTTGCCGGAAGTGGTTTTACATTTGCAACATTGGCCAATAAACTATTATCTACCTCAAAGTGAATTTTTCTTTCTTCATCGTTAGAATAAACCCCGGTCATTAAAGCTGTAATTTCAAAACGATGGGCATTATCCTCCACATTTATTCCTTGGTCATAATTACCCAGAATTAGGGTTCTTGCCGGTGTTTGGTATGGAAAATAGACGGTTTGCGTATCAAAATCATCAAATTCAGGTTCTGTATTGCTACACGATCCCAAGAATAAGATTGAAAGTATACCAATGAAATATCTTGTGTTCATAAAATGAAAAAATTAAATTAACATTTTGGCCGAAGCTTAAATTTATATCCTTTTTGAATGCCTTACCATCCTTGGTTTTGTTCAATTAAATTGAATCGTACAACTTCATTTTGCGGGATAGGCGCATAATTGGCATTAGCATTATAGAGCCTTGGTTCTACCGTAAAACTTTCGTAGGCGCCCCCATCAAACTGTAACCCTTTAGCATCCGGGGTTTGGTCAAAAAGGTTCCACCTTCTTAAATCGTACAACCGATGGCCTTCAAAGCAAAGTTCTAAACGGCGTTCGTTACGGATCAGGTTTCTCATATCTTCTTGAGAACTTATACTACCTAAGTACGCATCTGAATTATTAAGTCCAATACCAGCTCTCTGCCTTATGGCCCCGATGATATTTCTAGCGGACATGCCACCTACCATTTGATCCGGCCCTCCCAATTCATTGGCTGCCTCGGCAAGCATAAGGAACAGATCCGTATACCGTACAAAAACATTTATCTTCTCCGAGCTAGAGATGGAACCATCTGCACTTATTATCACTCTTTGATCTAATAATTTTTTTAGATAATACCCCGATCGTGTCGACCGTTGCGAAATTTGGTCAATACCATCAACACCTCCATCGTTAGTAATACTTACCGCTCTCCCATTTAAATCATTACCGTTATAAAGTATGTACCGCTGTAATCTCATATCCCTATTTTCAAAAGGATTGGCTGGATTATAGTCTGGGTGGGATTCCGAGAATGGAAAACCATCTAACATAGGAAAGGCTTCCACCAAGTTTTGAGACGGGTTAAGTTGACCTTGCCCGTTTAAGGAAGGAGGAAAATGCTGACTTTCTACCCAGGTCATAGAGGTAAAAGCGTTACTTCTCCAAAGTACTTCAGGAAAATTTCGTGTTCCTATGGGAAATTCATAAAAGTTATAATATCCTTCAGGGTCAAGTCCACCAAGACCTCCAATATCATTTAGAAGTTCTACAAGAAGGTTAGCCGCTTCTTGGTAATACCCTCCTTGCCCGTTCATAAAAGCAGGACTTGCCGCCAATAAGTACAACTTAGCTTTATACGCCTTTACGATTCTTCCGTTTATTCTGTTGTCCTGATCTTTGCCGAATACAAATTGATATTTATCATCATCTGAATCATTATACCTAGAAGGTCTTTTGGCCAAATCACCATCATAATCCATAGGTAAGTATTCCAACGCCTCATCAAAATCTGCCACAATTCTAGCAACCGTTTCTTCAAAACCTAACCTAGGTGTGTTGAAATCGGCATCAAATTCATAGAACTCGCTAATGTAAGGTATGCCCAACAATTGCCCTGAAGCACCACGCCCCCCATGCTCCTGAAGAATCCAAAAATGTCTAAGTGCCCTAAGTGCAACGGCTTCACCATACAAACGCTCTTTAAACAATTCATTGGTTTCCTCGTCTCGCTTCCACTGCACCTCTTCTATTAAGGTGATAAATTTATTGGCATATAGTACTTGCTCATACATACCCCACTTACTTGTATAGGCGTTTTGGGCATTCCATTCTCCGGTGGCCATTCTACGGTAGCCGCTCAAGAAATTATTTACGGCATCATCTGTTGCTGCATCATTAAAATAGAGTTGATTAACCAAGCCCTCATATGCGTTTAGCAAAACGCCCTCGGCAAAAGCGGGATCAAAATTTAGACGTTCTTCCCCCAATAGATTTTCATCTACGGGTTCTACCAAGCTACACGCCATTATGGATGAAAATAACGTGAAAAGGGTTATATTTTTAAGTATGTTCTTCATTACAATTTTATTTTTCACATTAAAACTTCATTCTTGCCCCAAAAGAGAAATACCGGAACATTGGATCAAAACCTAACTGTAATTCCCTGATATCCTTGTTTTTTGAAAATTCCGCCAAATTAGACACCGAAGTAAACAGGTTTATATCCTTCATTTTTAATTTGTCTACCAATTGATCAGGCAAATCAAACGTTAGCTGTACCCGTTGTATCCTAAAGTTGTCATTACTGTACAACCAATAGGTAGAGAGCTTATCAAAATTATTGGTGTTCCCAATTGAGGAAAGCCTTGGAAACGTAGCTGTATCCGCAGTAGCTTCCGTCCATCTGCCCTCAACAACTTCTGAGTATTTGGCGTCTCCTTGAGGTCTGTAATAATCTCCGGACAAGAGTCCGTCCCTACCCACTTCTGCAGTAAAGAGAGCGAATAAAGTAAAGGCTTTGTAAGACCATGTAAAGTCAGACCCAAAACTCCAAGGTGCTCCGTACAATCCAATTTGGACCATATCTTGATCATTTATAACATCATCTCCATTTTGGTTCTTATATTTAATATCACCCGGTTTAACTGTACCATATTGTGTTGGCAAGTCACCTTTTAGCGTTCCATCCTCATTAAAATCATCCACCCCAAATAGTCCTAAAGACTCAAGGCCCCAGATAGCATCTACGGGAGTGCCTTTTCTATTTTGATATTCGTCTTCGTAAATCTCGTCTACTTTTGTTCTTTTTGACTTCGTATACAGTACCCTGGCCCCAATATCAAAAGTTGAGTTCTCTGTTTTTGTATGGTAATTAACACCTACTTCAAAACCTGAATATTGATCCTCGTTAAAATTGCTATACGGTCTAAACGAATTGTAATAATCAGGATATAAGGTAGAAGCCCTAATAACTTTTTCTCCCATTACGGATTGAAAAACATTGGCCTCTAACCAAACCTTTTTGAACATTAATGCTTCAAAACCTAATGTGTAATCCGTTCTTTTCTCAAAATCCAAACCTAAGTTCTGACCACGTAGAATTTTTGTAGATGCATTGTAATAGCCCGCTCCATTGGTATCTCCCCAATTATAACCCCCACCATCTTGCTGGTAAATAGCGTCGTAAAGAAAATAGTCCTGAATACCCAAATCTGTATATACCACACCAATGGATGATCTTAATTTCAAATAATCTAACCATGATGATTCTTTTAAGGAAGACTCCTCAGTCAATACATATGCCAAGCCTAGCGAAGGTGCAAATTTACCTCTATTGCCCTCTGCCAACTTTACAGAGTTTACGTAGGCCCCACTGAAATTAGCGTATATCTTCTTCTTATAATTGTAATTAAGGCTAAGCGCTACATGACTGTTTTTAGCGGACTGTTTTTCATCTTTTACATAGGTATTGTTGGCAAAGCCGATTAATGATGCATCTATAAAATGGTCATCCTTAATTTGTTTTTCATAGTTCAACAGACCATAAAAACCATACCTGATGGCAAAAACGTTTGTGTTTACACTTTCAACCTGATCTTTAAGGTCATTATCCCTTACGTTGACCAAATCGATAATTTTGTTCTGATCATTCCAAGTAGGTTGATACACCGCATACTCATTCTGAACACTTAAATTGTAAATGTTGTAAAAATCAAAACTCACATAACTTTTTGCGGACAACCCTTTTGTAATTGCGCTAAGGTCAAAATCTATAGCATTGTTCACCTGACTCATACGAGTCATGTTCGTTTGGTAACCGCCTGCATAAATACTTGCAATGGCACCACCATTGAACACTTGGTTCCCCCCTAAAAGAAAACCATCATACTGGTTAGCCGCGTCAACAACACCGCGTAAATCAGGATTTGCAGAAAAATCAATCTCACTTATGGGCAGTAATGGGGAATATAAGTTAGGTCGAATAAAACCACCCGATGCGTAAATATTACTAAGCGATGTTTTATTTTTATCGATAATAGCCACAACATCTAAGCTGCTTTTAATCCAATCATTTACTTTAAAATCTATATTACCGCGTACATTGAACCGTTTTGCTCCTTTATCATTTTCAGGGTTTACCGATTGAAAACTACCATCCGATTTAAACCCGAGATTAATATAGAACTTGGTATTTTCCGATCCCCCGGAAAAATCAGCCGTAACATTGGAATACGGCGTTAATGGATTAAAGTTTCCATCGTCATAAAAATCTACATTTGGGTATCTGTAGGGGTTGACACCGCTTCTGTGGTTTTGAATTTGTTCTGCAGAATATAGTTCGCCCAGACCGTCATTGGCGCGAGCCTCATTAAAATATTCCATATAATCTGCCGAGTTCAAATAATTGGGCATGCTAATAGGTAATCTTACCCCAGTACTGGCACTTATATTAAACTGCTTTTGGGTGGAACCCCTTTTTGTAGTTACTACTATAACACCGTTTCTGGCCATAGAGCCATAGAGGGCAGATACATTTGCATCTTTTAATATGGTGATTTCCTCTATTTCCTCCATATTTAACAAGTCTATATTACGCCCCGGAATACCATCAACTACTATCAAGGCCTCTCCTAACCCACGCACACTACTACCTCCCGACAAACCGGTAAGTCTTCCCCCAAGGGCATCGCGTACCCATTGTGTAGTATCAAATTTCAAAAAGTCTCCTGGTTTTACGGTAGACGAAGACCCTACAATATCTTTTTTCTCCGTGGTGTGGAAACCCAAGTTTATGTCTTCGTTTAAATAGGACTCCAGCCCATTAGGTGCGTTCTCTAAAATAACCGTACTGGTGGAATCTATAGTTTGCGCCGTTACCGACATGCAGCAGAGCATACAGAAGGACCCACCAAGCAGAAGTTTTGTAAGTATATTTAATTGTATCATAAAATATGGTTATTGTCTAGTGGTGAAATAGTTTTAATTACCAACCTGGGTTTTGCGGAAAACCTTCATATATTTCTGTGTCGTTTTTAGGGAAAGGCAACCAATAGTGCTTATCCTCAAAAACTTTGGTTCTTAAGACCCTTTCTACAAAATTTATGGGTTTACCTTCGGCATTACGGTCAAAAATTATTTCTGTTTTAAGCCTATATTTTTCTTGAGTGCCCAATTTCCATCTTCTAACATCCATCCAACGATGAGATTCATAAGACAGTTCTACAGCCCTTTCCCTTCGTATTTCGTCCATAAAAGCATTATCACTAACAAGGTATTCCGGCTTTACATTTAAGCTACCATCCGGAACTGCGCGCTCTCTAATTCTGTTAATGGCATCAAGTGCGGATAGTTCAAACCCTTGTGGCTTTCCATTGATTCCGTAAGCCACCAAAGCAGCTTCCGCATACATTAAATACACATCTGTTAACCTCACATGAAGACGCCATGCAAATACACCTTGATTGTCAAAATTGTTGAATCCCACCGGAAACCATTTTTTGGCTACATATCCCGTTCTAGATCCATTTCCTTTATTCGGATAGCGGTGTGCACCTTCCCTAAAAAACTGGGCATAACGATGCACTTCGTTTTCACCGGTTGCGGCACCAAGGTTCTCCACCATTTGATCTCCATCTAAAACAATCCATTTGTAAAGTCTTGGGTCTCTATTCTCCCAAGGATTGGCCGGGTCATAGAGAGGGCTATCCTCACAGGACAATCCATCGCTCATTCCAAAATTGTCCTCAATATAATTGTGGGTAGGGAACGACGCTAGGTTATTTTGACCAATTGCCCCCAACTGCCAATTCGTAGACAGAAAACTTTGAAACCAGCCTACAGAACCTGCCTGGCTAAAAATATACTCCGAAGAATAGGGATATCTACCTTGTGTTGAATAGAAAACACTTTCATACTCATCCCAAGGTGTAAGGCTGTATCTGGACATTTTAAGTACCTCTGCAAAGGTATCCGCAGCACGTTTTGCCAATTCTACGTCATAATCATAGGTACTACTACTATTTTGCATAAGCGGACTAGCTGCATAGAGCAAGTTCTTTGCTTTTAAGGATAAGGCGGCTCCCTTTGTAAGCCTGAACATATTTTCTCCTCTTGATTTTAATCCAGGCTCAAAATCAGGGTCGTCCCAATCAACCGGTAATAAATCAACAGCTCTTTGAAAATCCTCGTCTATTTTAAGAGCAGTTTCGGACCATTCCGCCGGTCTCTCCAACTTCCAATCATCCTCCAGAACTTGGTCTATATATGGAATGCTTCCCCAAAACTTCATGATTTCATGATGAAAAAATGCCCTGAAAAAATACGCTTGCCCTAAAACCACATCTTTCTCTACTTGATTGGCACCTGTCATTAGGCTGTCCGCATCGGCTATAACAATATTGGATTTACGAATACCCGCCCAACTGCTTGGCCATAGCTTGGCCCGGTCAAAAGGTAATTCGGCATCGGTGTTGGTGTTACCATCAAACATACTTCCCGGACCGCTTCTTTGCCATTCCCAATATCGTCCTTCGTCAATGGCATAATCAAACTGCCATGTATCAATACCAACCGCATCTTCTGCATAACAGTGAAAATGTTGCCAATGTGCCGCCGTACTGTAATCTACGATCATGGCATACATCTCTTCAACGAAGCCTTGGGCACTATCAAAATTTTTAAAGACTTCTTCCTTTGTTAGTTCTGTCTCTATTGATTTATCCAGGTAATCTTCACAAGAGGCGAATATTCCCAGAAAACATATTCCTATTACCAGTTTGAATATTTTACGCATTGTCTACTATATTAAAAGTTAATGTTCAGCCCTATGTTATATCTCTTGAACGTAGGGTAATCACCTCTATATTCAGAGGCCGTACTACCGGTGTTATCCTGTCTGTCATCAGGTAAATCTGACCAGTAGGCCAAGTCGTTACCGCTTACGTAAACCCTATAACTACTTCCGTTTTCGGTTTTAAAAGTATAAGCCAACTCAATATTTTTAAGTCGTACAAAAGAAGCATCGTACCAATTTCTATACGGATCGGTTGCCCCTCCCGTACCCAACCAAGCGGGAAGTACTTCTTCTCCGTCTGGATTATCAACACTCCAATAATCAGATTTCTCCTCAAAGAACAAAGGGGTCTCTAGTATGAAACTTCTATCTTGATAATATTTAGTAGCATTGTTCACTCCATAAAACTGAACCATGAAGGATAGATTCTTGTACCCAGTTCCCAACGTAAGATTATAGGTATTCTGTGGTCTTACGGTATAACCAAAAGGGACTGCATCATCACTATTTACTACCCCGTCTCCGTTATAATCTATTTCATCGTAGTAACCGGGGCGTCTGGTTTCTTGACTGTTCTCTTGAGGCGTTGCACCGTACACGTCGTCCCAAGACTGTAATATATCTCCCCTAATATTAACCCTAGGTTGACCAATGGCAAAACCTTCTTCTTTTTGATAGCTTTGCTTCAAGAGTGGGTCTTCTTTAAAAATAATCTCGTCTCTTGCCTTGGTAAAAGCGAAATTGGACCAGATATCCCAGTTTTGGGTCAACTGTTTTTTATAGTCCAAGGAAACCTCAATACCCTCAACCGTTGTCTCTCCAATATTAAAATCAGCAGGTTGAAAACCGAAGAAGCTAGGAACACTACGGGAATCTGCCGGCACAATTATATCATGACGGTCCTCTTTAAAAACATCGACTTCTAAAGAAAGGCTGTTTTTAAGAACCGATAGCTCAAAACCTATATTTGCTTTTTCGGACGTTTCCCATTGCAAGTTGGGGTTACCAATTATATCCTCCATTCTAAAGGTATATGGTGAACGCGTGCCGTAGGGACTTACATTATTTAAAAATGCACTACCTCCACTAGACCATTGTGACAGGTAAGCCCATCTTTCTCCGGCACTATCATCTCCAACAACTCCGTAAGACCCCCTTATTTTGAACTTGTCCAACCACGTTGCCGATTCCATGAAGGGTTCATTACTTACCATCCACCCCAAAGCAACTGATGGGAACAGCTCAAATTTATAACCGGGCCCGTACTTCTCCGAACCATTGTAAGCTCCGTTTACATCAAGAAAATAGCGTCCGTCATAATTATATGTAGCACGTGCAACCCAATCCTCACGGTACCTCGGGAACATACTACCAATGGCGTATTCTTCCCTATTCATCAACATTAATATGGTGGTATTGTGCTTTTCAGCAAAGGTTCTATTATAGTTTAATGAAAGCTGATAAAACAACCGTCTGCTTGTTTCCCAATCTTGTATGGTAAGCCCATTGCGTTCCCAAGGATTCAGTACAAAATCAAACTGATTTGTGCCTACCGGTGAAACCAGTTGAGCAGATCCGTCTTGGTCGTAAATCTTGTACACTACGTTATCTAAACCAGTGGGATTCTCTTCCACGACTCCGCCACCTCCTCTAAAATTGTTATCATAGGACAAACGCCCGGTAAAACTTAAACCATTTAAGAGGAAATCTAATTTTTGATCTAGGACAAAATCACTGTTTACCTGTACCCTATGGTTTTTTGTTGAACCTTTTGCGGTTAGTATTACGGCAGGATTACTTAACTCAAAATTCTCTGTAATGGCCCTGCCGTAAGTACCGTCTTCATAAATAGGGGTGTATAAGTTTGGTGCCAATGAATAGATACTGCTGTACAACAATTGTGGGTCTGCCTGGTTAGAATTCTGAAGCCCATAGTAACCGGACAAGTTAACCGATAAACGAGTTGTAGGCGTAATATCAAAATCTATGTTACTTCTATAATTAAATCTATCATAATTAAAGTTGGGCGCATAATCACGTCCGTTATTGAAACTTCCCGCATCAAAAATATCACCCACGTGCTGGTAAGAAAGTGCACCAAAATATTTAACGGATTTTGTTCCTCCGGCAACAGAAAAATTAAGCCTATAATCTGTAGCAAAATCCTTTTGCATTACATCTACCCAATCTACATCTGGATAGATACTTCTCTCCAATTCATTGGCCGGATTACGATATTTTTCAATAATATCTACGGGTGTATAATTTCTCCAAGCTTCTTCGCGAACGGGAACCGTTCTTTCAATAGCCTCATTGGCCACCATTAAACTGTTATATGAATCGTATTTTTCTGGAATTCTAGACAATGTCTTTATTGCGGAACTTGCCGTAAGCGATAGTTGCGCCTTACCTTCCTTACCTCTTTTAGTGGTAATAAGTATTACCCCATTGGCTCCCTTTACACCAAACACTGCCGTTGCGGAAGCATCTTTAAGAACGGAAAGACTTTCAATGTCTCCCGCATCTATATCATTCATACTACGCTCAATACCATCTACTAAAATAAGAGGTTGCCCCCCACCGTTCCATGAGCTTTGACCACGAATAAAAATTTGGGGAGATTCATCACCAGGTCTACCTGTTGAAGATACTGTAGTTACACCAGGCAAACGCCCGGTTAATGCCTGCCCTACCGTAGAGACACCACCAGACTGCATAAGGTCTGCCCCGGTTACCTGCGCAATGGACCCTACAACACTCTCTTTGGTCTGGGTACCATACCCCACAACCACCACCTCATCCAGTTCCGATGCCTCGGACTGCATGACAACGTCTATTTCTGTTCGTCCGGATACGTTAATGGTTTGTCTTGCATAACCTATATAACTGATAATCAATGTTGCATCTTCCGGTACATTAATAGTATAGTTACCATCAAAATCTGTCATTACCCCATTTGTGGTTCCTTGTTGCAATATACTGGCACCAATAATTGGCAAACCGGTATCCGCTTCCGATATATTACCGGTTACCGTAATCTTACTTTGCGGGTAATCATTGGCAGAAAGAATAATAGGAGAAAGCAAAATAAACACTACTAAAACTCTCATCTTCTTTAATAAATGAAAACAAAATATAGACTGTTTTGTACAAGGAATCCGTTTTTTCATACCGCTATAATGTGGGTTGATATTTCTTAATTGAGCTTTGTATAATTATGGTTGGTATAACTTTTTATTATTATCAAAAAGCCCGGCTTTACTTAGACTTATTGAAACTGGTAAAACAAAGAGCTACTTGAAAATCATAAATAAATCCTAACGACTTTTCAAATTCACAATTGAATGTTAGATAATTGTTAATTTCCTGTTGTAAATGTTAAAAAAAAATCAAATAAACAAAAACAGGGATGATGCCACTAGCCTTTTATTTGTTGCAATTATTCCTCGTTTGATGCACTTTGCAACATTTGTAATTTTTTGCGCAACATTTGTATTCTTGTCGAATAGAAAAACCGCGTACTCCTGTCAATCTCATGAGTATTTGAACCGATAACATGTGGATTTTAACGGAAAGGATTATGGAAAAACTAAATAACCAGAGCTGATTTAAGTCTTTTAAAGAAGCTAATAGTACCCAAAAGAACACACTATAAAGTACAGTCAAGAAACAGGGTCCTAGTTTTGTTTCACACTCACAGAACTACTGCAACGGAACAAAGTTTTTGCTAATAAAAAAATCCAAAGGGTTATTGTTACGAAAGATGCATTTACCCAGAAAATGGAAAATAAGCAATGAAGTTTTATGCTTTGTTATTTTGCACATCCATAGGAGCTATTCCGAAATAATCCTTGAATCTTTGGGAGAAATAGGTTGTAGATGAAATACCAACTTTGGAGCAAACATCAGTCAGGTCCTTGTTTCCGTTTTCGAGAAGTTTTTTAGCTATTTGAAGTCTTTGGTTCCTAATAAATTCGTTAGCCGTTTGGTTGGTCAGTCCTTTTACTTTCCGGTACAACTGACTCCTACTCAAATTTAAATGCGAGGCCAACGACTCTACCCCTAAATTTGGGTTAGTGATGTTCTCATGAATATAATTCACCGCTTTTTCAACAAAAGCTTTATCCAAAGATGTAATACTGGTATCGTCTTGGATCTCTCCCATAGACTTAAAATATTTCTTGTAAATAACCTCCCTGCTATGAATGAGCTGTTTAAGATGTTGCTGTACCAATTTCATATCAAAAGGTTTCTCCAAGTAAACATCAGCACCCTTTTCAATACCTGATATTCTATTATCTACCTTAGATTTAGCTGTAATCATCATTATGGGAATATGACTGGTCTTAATATCCGTTCGTATGGCTTCACAGAAATCATAACCGTTCATTTCGGGCATAACAACATCCGTCATAATAACATCTGGAAGAAGTTCCAGAGCCAACCGTAAACCTTCTTTTCCGTTTTTTGCAATATGAATTTTGTACTGACTCTTAAACTCCGTTCTCAAATAATTTCGTAGTTCTGCATCATCCTCAACGATAAGTAAGGTTTTTGTTGTTTTTGTTGATGAAGGCTGACTATTTTCCTCCGGAACAAAACTAGATTTAACTAAACTTTGTTTTGAGGACAACACCCTATTGTTTTCGGTTAGAATTTCTGAAGCTTTAAAATGCGCATTTCCTAATGGAAGTGATACATTAAAGGTTGTTCCCATATTCAATTGGCTATTGACCTCTACATTACCACTATGGAGTTTTACAAAATTATGAACCAATTCCAGCCCTATACCCGTACCGTTATAGAATCCCTTTTTGAAAGGTTCAGCTTGATAAAACCTTTCAAACAATTTATCCTGTTCCCCTTTCTTTAGACCAGGTCCCGTATCCGACACGGAAAACTCTACATGATTTTCTTTTTGCTCAATATTAACATGAACGGAACCACCTTCTGGTGTAACCTTGAATGCGTTAGACAACAAATTAAAAATTATCTTCTCCAACATACCTTCATCTGCCCAAAGCCTAATAACATCTTGGTTTGAACTTACCTTTAGCTCAATATGATTTGAAAAAGCTTCTTCTATAAAATGGTCTACAATTCCTTTTACAAACGGTACAACATTTAGATTGCTGGCATGAATTTTAATTTTGTCGGATTCTAGTTTACTAAAGTCTAGCAACTCATTGATCAAACGAATTAAGCGCTCCGTATTCTTATATATAGTAGCGTGCTTGATTTTAAGCCTGCTAGAAAAATTAGTGTTCGGCTCACTTATAATATCTCTAATAGGGTTCAGAATTAAGGTAAGCGGCGAACTAAATTCGTGGGCTACATTTGTAAAAAACTGAATTCTCTCTTTGTGCAATTCTTCCTCCCTTACCCTTTTTTGGCGTTCGTTTTCAACCTGCTGTTTGTCTATAATTCGCTTTTTCTCAAACTGCCTTAACAGCCCCAGCAAGGATAAAATAATAAGAGCATATACAAACATTGCCAAATTGGACTTCCACCAAGGAGGCAACACTTCTATGTATAGCTTCTTTGGAGTTTCACTCCACACCCCATCATTATTGGCCGCTTTTACCATAAATGTGTAATGGCCCGCATCTAAGTTGGTATAGGTAGCACTCCTTGCCTTACCCACAAAATTCCAATCGGTTTCATAGCCATCCAGATAATACGCATACTGGTTCTCTTCGGCTCGTGTATAGTTTATTCCGGAAAATTCTATGGAGAATACAGACTGTTTACTGTTTAACGTAATACTATCCGTTTGTGAAAGCGCTTTTTCCAAAGGAGATCCTTCGGCCGCAGGCTGCACAGTTTCATTAAATAGTTTCAGGTTTTTGAGATAGACCTGAGGAGGTGTTTCCAATATATTTATGCCATTGGGATTAAAATAATCAATTCCTTCTGTTCCCCCAAAATATAACTTTCCATCATTGTCCTTATATAGCGCATTCTTATTATAGTCACTAGAAACCAAACCGTCGTTTTTAGTGAACTTGGTAAATTCATTGGTTTTAGTGTCAAACAATACTAAGCCCGAATTACCATCCAACCATAAATTTCCATTGGAATCGCCAATAATTCCAATAACGTTAGGCATACTTAAACCGTTTTCGTTATTATACCAAGTAGTAGAGCTATCCCGAGTGTTGAAACGCAATAACCCCATACCCCTAGTTCCTGCCCAAAGAATGTCTCCATCTGCATACAATGATACTATGTCATAATAGGTCAAATTTTCGGTCTTATCCGCAGATATAGAATTGTTCATACGTAACAGTTTATAAGAACCATCCGTATCTTTATCTAATTTAAACAGACCATTAGTTGTTGCTATCCAAATGGTATTTTGAGAATCTACTTCTACTTTATTTATATATTCCCCTGCCAAATCATGAAGCTCAAACGATGAAGGAGTTATATTGGTTTCATTTTTATCATTAAGTTGAAACGAATACAAACCCTGATTAAAGGTCCCAACCCAAACCTTACCGAAATCGTCTTCTGCGAAGCTCATAATAGCGCCGGAGCCTTTTCTGTTTCGTATGACAGGAAATTTGTAATTGACGAATTTTGTAGTTCCCTTTTTTAGAAAATAAAGACCTTTATCCCAACTACCAACCCAAATGTTCTGTTGGCTATCCATAAACAAAGACTGAATATAATCACTGGTCAAGCCCGTGTATTCTGAACGGACACCTGTATTGATATGTTTGAAATAGTTAGTTGCTTTATCCAGCACATCAATACCACCTCCATCCATTCCTATCCATAACTTACCATTATTGTCTCCAATAATTGAGGTTACCGAACTTATTTGCAATGAGTTGGACTTATTATAGATACTTTGAATTTCACTAAACTTATTGTGGAATTTATCATGGACTACAATACCTCTATTATAAAAACCCATCCATATTCTTTGGTCTTCATCTACATACAAAGACCAAACAGAATTGGATAAAATACTTTTCTCATCATTTTTATCAAAGAGATAATGATGAATTACACCTCCATTTTTGTTTAGGCTATAAAGTCCGTCATTTTCCGTTCCAAGTAAAATCTCATCGTATGGCGATTCTGCAATAGCGAAGATGTTATTTGATGTAACCTTAAAATTATCTACAGCAGGTGTTTGGCTATCTGCAGACAACTTTACCCTATAAATACCATTAGAAATAGAGCCCGCCCAAATGGTATTATCCGAGTCTATAAACAATGACTGTATGCCCACGGCAATAGTCTTTGCCTCCTTTCCATCTCTAAATAGCGCAAAATCTACCCTCTTGTTTCTTGGGTCTACCTCTAGAAGGCCACCACTGGTAGCGGCATAAATTACTCCAGAACTGGTTAACTTAATCTCATTTACGGCAAGATAAGTATCTGAATTGGGGTTGTTAAAGGCTAATTCCTCAAGCTTTAATGTTTCAAGGTCCATGACATATACCCCTTGTTCCCCGGTTCCAACATACAGGTTACCCTTACCATCACCTTGCAAACTTATAACCCCTATATTACCGTATTTTGAGTTCTCCTTGGAAATTAATGGTATATGACGAAATTCATCATTATCTCTATCATAGAGCGCAAGTCCAATATTAGTTCCTGCCCATAATCTATTGCGTTGATCTAAATAAGTACAGTATACGAAACTACTGTTCAACGTCTTATGATTAATATCCTTGGGCCTGTAAGAGACATAGTCCATTCCATCATAACGATACACACCCGATCCATGCGTACCTATCCAAACAAACCCGTTGTTATCTTGAGCAATGGTATGCACACCAACCTGAGAAATACCATCCTTAATCTTATAAAAATCTAATTTCTTTCTTTCATCTTGCGCCGTTACCTGCCAGCTTAATATGCTTACGAAGTATATATAAAATAGTAATCTTTTCCCCATAGAAACGAGTGTCCCCCTGTGTTTTTCAATAGTTATACGAGATAAGGATAACCACCTTTATCCGAAAAAAAGTTAAGTTAATAAAAAACCGTTCCAAGTAACTATATGTATATGTTAATTTGATAAATGAATTTGAACGAATAGAATTTAACGCTTTAAGATTGTTATCTGTAAATTCCAATGGATAAACTTTTTAGTGTTTAAAATTCTATTTCTTTCCGTTAGACAGTGCGAGCAATCCCCAATTCCTTTATTTTTAACTTTTGTAAAAGTGAAGCGTATTAAATGGAAGATAAATTGAAGAATCCCGTATGGTATTCATTAAATGAAACACATTCACAATTTTCCCATTTGGGAGAAGGTATTGCTTTTTATAAACCAGACTATTGCCCGTTTGGCGGTGCCAACGCCATTGAAAAAGCAACGCAGAGCATTGTAGAATACAGCCAGCATATTAAACAATTCTTTGTGGTAGGTAGTCAACCATTACCATCACCTCTCTATACGCTGCAAAAAGAATATATCTGTGATCAAATGATTTTGAGAGCTCCAATTGATTTGAAACTAAAAAACCAAATAACATCCTTAACCAGTAATCTACAGAAGAACGAACTTTACGAGTTGGTTAGTTTAGTACAGCCGGGTTATTTTACAAAAAAGACTGCAGAATTAGGGCGCTATTTTGGGATTTATAAAAACAATGTACTTGTTGCGGCAGCTGGTGAACGTCTACAAATGAATGATTTTACCGAAATAAGTGCTGTTGTAACCCATCCTGAACACACCGGAAACGGATATGCAAAAGAGTTACTTAAATATACTTCTGATATTATTTTTAAGTCAGGGAAAACTCCGTTTTTACATGTTTTGGAAATCAATACCCGAGCCATAGGTATATACAAATCATTGGGGTTCCAGACACTCAGAAAAATGAGCTTTAATAATTTAATGGCGACTGATTCAAATCAACATAATTCCGATTAATTCCTAACAACACATGGTCCTTAAAACAATTTGAATAGACCCGTAATTTTTTGTTCTTACACCAGAATTGGGCCTTTACAGACCATCCCTTCAACTCTAAATTCAAATGTTCTTAACCAGAAGGAAAGAGCTGCCATTTATTTAGTATTCCCAAAATTTGAAAGCTCTCAATAGAACCAACCCAAACAATTTTGCTAAACCATTAAAAGTGATTTGCAATATCTATTCCAAACAGAAATTATTTCTTTTGGGTCATAAGATTTAAGAATCAATTGCTAAAATTGACTGTTACTTGTTAGATAATTTTAATCGGAGTCTCACTATTTGCATACTAGAATATTTTGCTAGGTTTTAATATTACTAAGACTACTGAGAAAAGTAAATGAAATTTTATGATAGTAAAACACACGTTAACAGGTTGGGAAATTATATCTCAATATGCTCATGGCCTTCTTGCTGGAAAGATAGCATCTCAATTAGAGACAAGCCTAACACAAAGTTTTTGGGTTGATGCCCTAACAGCTATTGTAGAGCATGATGACTATCTTTTAAATTTTGAAGAACATAATTATTTGACACAAAATGGTAGTCCTAAAGATTTTACAATGGATACTAATTCCCCTTCAGATGCTTTAGAACATGCTAAAAGAGTGTTTGAGAACTCCATGCAAAAATCTCAGTTAATCGCGCTTTTAATTGGTCGGCACCTATCCTTCCTTTATGAATCGCTAGCAGGTGATTACGAGCCTTTGAAGCAGTTCCTTTCAGAAATAGACTCTAAGCGCTCAACTCAAAGAAAACTCTATGCAATATCAAAAAAAACTGAAGACGAATTATATAATATATTGCTTTTTTCAGACCGCTGTTCCTTAATTCTAAGCCAAGACAAAATACCGGAAGTTGGTCGTAAAGTAGAAATCAATAAAACTATAAATAATGAAAGGTACTTTCTAAGGCAAAAAGAAGATAATTCCATAACCATGGAACCTTGGCCCTTTAAATCCGATTTCTTTAAAGTCCATTCCGAATACAAAGTCTTGGATACACCTGTTTACAAGGACAACAATCACTTAAAGAAAGCACTTTCAGAGGCAGATTTTAAAATGCGTACTTATATCTTTAAAAAGTAATATACAACAACCACTTCCCCATTAAGCTATTTATTGATTTACAAGCTTAGCCCTCATTCCCATTTATAACATAGAATTCCAAGAACCTCAAGAATGTTTCTATAATTTTTATTAAAGAAATTCTCTTATGATGGGTCTTTCGAGATTAAAATTCATTTGGGATATTTTCAAATTGCATAAGGTTCATCCTATTTTTTCCCATAATGTAAATTTAATTCTAGAAACATAAAATTTTAAAATCACACAAAGATTATCTGCTGCTAAACTTCATTTGGTGGTTGTTTACACCAAATAATCTTCACCAAAATATTGAATCATGGATATACATAAAAACGCTACTAACGCACATAATAATAATGAATCTAGAATTGATGATGTGGTCTCTACAATAGATGACCAAATGACCCTTGCCAAAGAAAAGCAGTATAAGCAACCGGGCAACCAACATTCTATGGAAATAACACCACAAACTATACGCAAGGATTATGAGGGGAGCAACAAATTAGAAGGAAAGGTAGCTATAATTACGGGAGGTGATAGCGGAATTGGTAAAAGTGTTGCAGTACATTTTGCACGAGAAGGTGCTAACGTTGCAATAGTTTATCTGGAAGAAGACCAAGATGCCAAAGAAGTGCAAAACACGGTTGAAGCAGAGGGAAAAAAGTGTCTTTTATTAAAAGGTGATGTACGTGACGAAGAATTCTGCAAAGAAGCTATAGAAAAAACAATTAAAGAATTTGGAAAAATTAATATCGTGGTCAATAATGCCGCTATGCAATTTCCTTCCGAAAATATAGACGATATTCTAACTAAGAATCTACATAAGACCTTTGAAACCAATATCTACTCCTATTTTTATATAGCACAAGCCGCAATACAACATTTAAAAAAAGGTGATGTCATCATAAACACAACATCCATAACGGCATACAGAGGATCTGAACATTTAATAGACTATTCCAGCACGAAAGGGGCAATTGTTGCATTTACCAGAAGCCTCTCCAAGAATTTGGCTGCAGACGGAATCCGGGTCAACGCTGTTGCTCCCGGACCAATTTGGACTCCGCTTATTCCCGCTACATTTGATAAAGAAGAACTAGAGAGCTTTGGCAAAGATGTTCCTTTAGGGCGTCCAGGACAACCTTCTGAGCTTGGGCCAGCTTATGTATTCTTGGCATGTGAAGATAGTAGTTATATGACCGGCCAAGTGTTACATATTAATGGCGGGGAGATAATTGGAGGGTGATAGGCACACTATTTCCAGCGTACCTGTATCGGTTCAAAAAATTAAATATTAAGAATTACGCGCCTCAAAAATTGATGCGGGTCCAATTAAAATCTCTTCCTAAAGCTACAGAATGAAAGGGTAAAATTATGATGACAAAACTTGCTACAAAAACTCTTGATGGTCTTATCAATAAGAACATACAGGCCGAAAGAGTTTTTTTTATGGCGTCTAAAAAAGTAACTGCTGAGTCCCTGACCCAATGGTTTGATGTTAGAAAAAATGAAAGAAGAGATTTCAAAATAGAGCTCACCGAGGAAATGAACAGCTGTGATATTTCGGATAAAGATTTACAAAATATGGTGGAAGGTTTAGTATATAATTGGATAGATTTTAAAACTATACAAGCCGCAACTGACGATGAAACTATACTGAAAGAAGCTCTAAGAGCTGAAAAAGCAGCTGTGGATGAATATAATAGCATTCTTTCCAACACGAAATTACCTTCCAGAATTGTGGTGATTCTAAAAAAACATTGTGCAAAGATTGAATACGGGCTAGCTATTCTGAAAGAGCTTGACAGCATTCAGTTTCAAGAAGAATCTTAATTTTAAATATCAGAAAATATATGAACTGCCCTCAACGTCGTAAGCGTATGTTTAGTTTGACTAAAACTCTAAGATGAAAGAAAAATTATACCAATTAATTCAAAAGTTAAGAGGGTTTCTTGAACTTCACTACAAAAAGTACAGTACCTATTTACCCTATATCATTGCTGTTATTTCTTCTACAGCTATAGTAGTTGGTGGCATTAATTTGTTCGTGGAACTTACCGAAGAATTAAAAAACGAAGTCCTAACTGCATATGACACTAGTATTACGGATTATATAATTTCTTATCGCTCACCAAATCTTACCAATTTCTTTGTATTCATTACCCATGTAGGAGACGTATATGGCTATCTGATTATTCTTGGTCTGGGCGTATTACTTTCTGCCGTAGTTTATAAAAATTGGAAATATGTTTCACAGATTACAATTGTTCTTTTTTTAGCTACGATTTCTAATATGGTATTAAAGCGATTTGTTGATAGAGCCCGTCCGGGTATTGAGCACCTGGTTTCGGTTGAAACTTTAAGCTACCCTAGCGGTCATGCCATGAGCGCAATGGCATTTTATGGTTTTCTAATATATCTATGCTCTAAATTAAAAATGGGCCGACTTTTTAAAATCCCTTTGATTATTCTTTTGGTTGCACTCATATTGAGCATTGGAATCAGTAGAATTTATCTGGGAGTTCATTTTCCTTCAGATATTGCCGGGGGGTTCATAGCCGGATTCATATGGGTTATATTTTGCATAATGATATTTAATCTAATAGACATATTCAGAAGAGATCCAAAAACTTAGTTTAGAATTGGGCGAATTAACGGAGTAATTAAAAATCTCTTCACTAAGTTAAATTCCATTAGACAGTCCATTCCATATGAACAATCACAGTTTACTAATCAACTGAGCTAACATTGTTTTTAATAACATCTATCCTTTCTTCATCTGTAGATTAATTTTAGTATAATTAAAATATAGAAACCATGTTAAAAAATATAATAGGTACAACGTTACTCACAATTTGCTTCACAGCGTGCACAAGCACCAAGCAAAAAGCGACAAATAACAACTCCGAGATAGCCCAGAAACAAAATACCGAGACCTCAATTGGCATTACTTCTTCTGATTCCCAAATATCCGGTGGAGCTGTCGCCAAAGCTAACGGAGCTACAGGAGCCATGAATAACCTACAAGCCAATGCGCAACACAATCAAATTATTACCTCCGGAGATTCGCAATTGTTTTCACATTTGGATATGACCGAAGAACAAATCAACTCCTACAAATCGGCTATAGAAAATTTCGAAAGTCAAAAGCGAAATATGCCAAACGGCGAGATGCTAGGAAGTTTTGAAAGTGAACGCTCTAGACAAATGAAGAATATATTATCTGATGAACAATTTATCAGATATGAAAAATGGGTAGCTGAAAATGAATAATTCTTATTTAGTAACTCAATATACTATTTAGTTCACAGTTAATCTTAATACATGTCCGGACACCTTGTTCCGTATACATTCTTAAATTTCTTTAGCCATCTTGTATGGATACTGCGTCAACTATAGCAGGGTGCAGGCAAGGATTAAAAGCACAAGTTTTTATAGATAATTTAATCTATACAGTTGCTTAATGCAGTGTATATGCACGAACCGCTGGTGAACAAAGATTTTATTATATCTCCTTTAGTTCTGCAATGTACACAGGTATTGCGCAACTCGTCCCCTATCAGCTTTTAACTCAATGAATTTTCTTATGAGGCAGAGTCCAGAACAAAATAAATAACACAAAAAACCATTAAAAAGGCAATTACCATAATGATAGTTACCCAAGGAAAGCGGGTTCTAGGAACATTGGTAGTCTGGTTTCTTACTGACCCATCATCTTTTTGCTTAGTAGGCATAGGGGCACTTTCACTAGCCTTCATCTCTTCTTTATTAACTCCAGTACTCATAATCAATATTTAAAAGGTTCATTTTACTTAAAAGCTGGAATTTCAATAGAAAATTCCTTCGCCATGTCTTTTCTAAATTCTTCATTTCTACTGGGAGGCCTTATTGTAAATGCGTTTTTTTTTAATACAAAAAGAAGCAAATCAATTTTTTTTAAGCTGTCCTTTTAGGTCAACAACTATTTTGATAGCGTTTAAAAGAATCACCCTATTCACTAAATTGAAACCAGTTAACCATAATCACCTTAATACAATCCTTGAAGCAGTTATTCTTTTTTTCTATTTGCATAGACTAGTAATTAAGATTAGCTCATTCGAAGGAAAAACCAAACCATGCTAAAAAAAATAATATTAGGTTTCGTTGCAATTGCGATTCTGTTTATTACAGTCGTTTATTTTTCTGTATCCACAACTGAAAAAGAATTTAGCACCTGCAAAATTTTGAATATTGACCAATTAGAATCCGTAAATTTTCGTGATTACGATTCGGTACTTGTAGCTGCAAGCACTTTATACAAAGGCAATTCATTAAAAAAAATAATTCAAGGAGAACAGTACCGTAAGGTATGGGAAACACCTATTAAAGTTCCTATTGCTTTCTTAGATACTTTAAAAGGAGGTCTTACAATTATTGATGAAGGCGGGGGGCAACAAACCCATTCTTTAAAATTAAAAACCTCCAATGGTACTATATTTACCCTACGGAGTGTTACCAAAAACCCAGAACCTTTAATCCCCGAATTTGCACGGATTCTTGGCTTAGAAAATATTATTGTAGATGGAATTTCCGCTCAACATCCATATGCGGCATTGGTTATCGCGCAGTTGGCTAAAGATGTGGGTATTTCATCAACTAGGCCACAGCTTTTGTTCATTCCCAAACAATCAACACTAGATAAATATAACGCCAAATACGGTAATAGACTATACTTGCTAGAACACGAAGATTCCGGCAATGCAGAATGGAGTGATATACCCAACACTTGGAAAGTGGTAGATACCGAAGAGCTTCAACTTTTGAAACTAGAATATGGAAAAAATCTGATTATTGACCAAAACTTATTGGTCAGGACTAGATTATTTGATCTATTAATTGGGGACTGGGACCGTCATGCAAAGCAATGGGGCTGGATTATACAGAAAAAGAACGACAAACTAAAAGCAATACCACTACCCTGCGACCGAGACAATGCCTTTTTTAAAATTGAAGGTATAGTTCCTACTATTATTTCTAACGAAGTATTTATTCCCGATCTTCAAAATTTTGAAAAGGAAATTGATTATCTCCCTGGGCTAATAATGGATTTTGATGTATATTTTTTAAAAGAAATAGATAGGCGAATTTTTGAAGAAGAGGCCAAATATCTCGAAACCAGACTTACTGATCAGAACATTACAAATGCTTTTAAAGTTTGGCCTACAGAAATATTCAATTTGGAAGGCCAAGAAATCATAAATAAAATACAGGAACGCAAATCAAATATTCATGAGTATGCCATCAAATTCAAGGGTCTGATTGATGACCAACCCTATCTTGAGAAACCTTTAAAGGGATCAAAAAATGACACTATTCCCTCTCAACTACACAAATGCTTTGCGTGTTGGCCCTAAGAAACAGCTCCAATGAAATGAATATTATAGAAGTAAATTTTTCAAACTTATATTCTATCAAGTCAAATAAAAATTTATTCGGTTACAAAACTTTTGACAACCTTATATATTTTTATAGAATATATTAATCCAGTTTCCATCTATGAAAACATCTACCACAAGATTAGACGATGATTAGTTCTCTAGAAATTGCAAATAAGCCTAGTCTAAGCGATAACCTATGAGCACTTCCATAAATTTTTAACCTTTCAATTTTCATAGTAACGATGAGTGGTAAAACATATAATATATTTCTAACCGATGATGATTACGATGATCGCCAATTGTTTGAGGAAGCCATAAACGATATTGGTATAAATATCGTTTTCAAATCATTTGAAAACGGTGTTGATTTAATGAAAAATTTACTGGATGCCGAAATACAACTACCCGATTGTATTTTCCTAGACTTGAATATGCCCATGATGAACGGTGAAGAGTGTTTGAACGATATTAGGCTAGAATCAAAATTTACGCAGATTCCGGTTATTATCTATTCCACCCTTATAGATTCCAAAAAAGTTCTTGAACTACAAAGCAAGGGCGCGGACCTTTATCTAAAAAAACCGAATACTTTTGACCAATTAAAACTAGCTCTTACAAAGTGCATTGAGTTTATAGATTTTAAATTTCGTCAGGAAGTTTCCTCCAATAATTTCGTTCTCAAATATTAACCTTTATGGAAGCCAAAACGGAACATACTTTTCCATTTATGGAAGGTGGAGGTGAAATGGGAGAACTGACCCGCAACAAAAATTGGGAGACAACCACTTTGGGGGCTCCTAGTACCTGGCCACAGAGTTTACGTACAACATTAAGTATTGTTCTAAATTCAAGATTTCCTATGTATGTCTTTTGGGGTCCTGATTATATTGGGTTTTACAATGACGCTTATAGGGTTAGCT
Organism: Zobellia sp. 1_MG-2023; assembly: GCF_030549125.1. Classification (NCBI taxonomy): domain Bacteria; kingdom Pseudomonadati; phylum Bacteroidota; class Flavobacteriia; order Flavobacteriales; family Flavobacteriaceae; genus Zobellia; species Zobellia sp. 1_MG-2023. The sequence goes on from NZ_JAUOSY010000010.1 coordinate 44,981, forward strand.
TAGGCAAAGATGGAAAACACCCTTCCATTCTAGGCATGAAAGGCAAGGATGCCTGGCCTGAAATTTGGGACACTATATACCCCCTATTACAGAATGTTTTAAAAGGAAATGGGGCAACATGGAGCGAAAACCAACTTATACCAATCTACAGAAACGGTACTATTGAAGAAGCTTATTGGACATTTAGCTATAGTCCCATAAAAGAAGAGAAAGGAAAAATAAACGGAATTTTGGTAACCTGTTCCGAAACTACGGCCAGTGTAAAAACAATGCAAGATCTTGAAGAAAGTGAAAGTGATCTTCAGTTTGCCATGGATGCTGCCGAACTTTGTACGTGGGACTACAACCCGCTTACCAATAAATTTAAAAGTAACGAGCGTCTTAAAGAATGGTTTGGCCTGCCTATGGAATTCCATATTCAATTGAATGATGCCATAGCCGCCATACAAAAATCAGATCAAGAACGCGTGTCCAAAGCTATTGCTAGGGCACTAGACCATACCTCGGGAGGCAAGTATGATATATGCTACACGATTCAAAATAAAAAGACCAAACAAACAAGAATTGTAAGGGCAGTTGGCAGAAGCTGGTTTAACAATGAAAATATAGCATATCGCTTTAATGGTATTTTGCAGGATATTACCGATGATAAAAAAGCCCAACAAAAAATTCAAGATAGTGAAAAAAAATTCCGGAATCTTGTTCAGGATGTGCCTGTAGGTATCGCTATAATCAATGCCAAAGACTTTAAGGTTGAGTTAGTAAACGATAAGGCTCTGGATATTTGGAATACAAATAGAAATCTTGCTGAAGGAAGGTCCATTTTTAATGTTTTAACAGAGATAGAAGCAGGTCTTCGTCCCATTTTTGAAAACGTTATTCAAACGCAGACTGCTCAAACGGGTATGGAATACCCATTTAATCTGGTGCGTAACGGGCAGACAGTTACAGCCTATTTCAATTTTATATTTAGCCCCTCAATTGATGACAAAGGTAATGTTGCCACAATCTTATGCGTTGCATCAGAAGTAACGGAATCCGTTATTGCACGTCATCATGTTTTAGAAAGTGAAGCCGAATTTCAGAATTTAGTATTACAATCACCCATTGCTATGGGAATATTACGAGGCACCGATTTAAAAATCGAGATGGCTAATGAGGTATTATTGAACCACTTTTGGAGGAAGAAAAAGAAAGAGGTTTTGGGCAAAAATCTTCTAGAAGTGTTTCCTGAGCTTAATTCTCAAGAATATCCTACCTATCTACGCTCGGTTATTAAGACCGGTAAGCCTGTGTCTGTTAAAGAGTCTCATGCCATTGTAGAAAGCAATGGTGTTAGAAAAGAGTATTATGTAGATTTTGATTATATACCTCTTAAAGAGTTAGACGGTTCAATCTCCGGGGTTATGTTAACGGTTACAGATGTAACCAATAGTGTAGCGGCAAGACAAAAGTTAGAAAACTTCTCAAAGGAACTTGAGCAACAAGTACTCGAAAGGACAGAATTATTAAAAAAGGCAAATGAAAAATTAGAAGATACCGTACGAGAGCTGGAGAAGAGTAATGATGAGTTGGAGTCTTTCGCCTATATTTCAAGTCATGATCTTCAGGAGCCCCTGCGCAAAATACAGATGATGAGCAGTCGCATATTAAAAATGGAATCCGAGAATTTGTCCGAGAAAGGTATGCAATATTTTGACCGAGTTATATCGGCTGCAGAACGTATGCGAACCCTTATTGAAGATTTATTGGCCTTTTCAAGAACCTCTAAACAACAAGAAGAGTTTGAAGTTCAGAATTTGACATCATTATTAGAACAGGTAATTGAGAACCTCTCTGAAAAGATTGAAATGACCAATACCCAAATTACATACGATGAACTTGGTGAAGCAAAAGTAATTCCCTTTCAAATAAGACAAGTTTTTCAAAATCTAATCGAAAACTCAATAAAATTTGCAAAGATAAATACTCCTCCACAAATTGATATCAAAGTAAAAACTATTCATGGTTCCAAAATAAAAAATGTGTTATTGGATTCGGAACTTTCCTACCACGAGCTCAGTTTTCACGATAATGGTATAGGTTTTGAAAAAGAACATGAGGAACGAATTTTTGAGATTTTTAAAAGACTACATGGTAAGTTGGAATACCAAGGAACCGGTATTGGCCTAGCTATTGTTAAGAAAATAGCGCTTAACCACAATGGTGCCGTATCCGCCAATAGCAGCTTAGGTAAAGGAGCTATTTTCAGACTGTACCTTCCGCTTGCTTAAGCCCGCGATATTGAAAAAAAAGATAAGATAATTACAATTTTATTTTCAGCGAGCTTACTAAAAACATTAATATTAAGCTTAGAGAAGATAGAATTGAAATTAAGCAAAGAGAACCTGTCCCAATTGCAAGAACGCGTGTACATACAGCTATGGGATACTGTGAAAACTGGCTAAAATGGAGCTTTACATTAGACGACCCAAAAATTAAAAATAGTATTTTACCTGATTGTGATAATAACGAATGGTTGGAGGTAACCAAAAATAGATTGGCCCTTAATATTATTGATACTGATGGACAGTTAGACATACAACCTCTATCAATATATTCTGCATCTGGATATCAGGTTGAATATACTCTGGTACAAGTAATAAGTGAAACCCGGTATACCTTTGCCCTTGAGTGGTTTGGGGAGGAACATATTGATTTAAGCGATAATATCCTCAGTTCTATTCTTGGTGAGGAAAAATTGTCCTTAAAACAATCAATGAGCTATGCTGCATTTTTCAAAAATAAAATTTCCAATTATTAAATTTTAGAAAATGTACAGTGTAGGTCTTGAGCTACTCGTTCAATTTTCCATTAGTCTTTGTACTATCTATATTTACGGTATCCGCTCCAAGACGTTCTTCGCTTTTCCATTTTTTTTCTCTTTCCATGGCCTCTTGTTGTGTTTCCTTAACACCATCCATACCACTTCCCGGGGTTGACGACTTGTCCGTACTTTCTCCGCATGAAGTTATTAGAAACATAAATAGTGTAAATACACATAGTAGTTTTGGAGTTTTCATCATACTGTAAGTTATAATTAGACTTTAATACTTACACGAAATTTAATGAGATAGCTTTTTGATGTTTAACTATATCAGGTGGAAAACTATCTGAAAAAATTGTTTGCCATCATTATCATATTACGAAAAGGGTTTGCCCATAAATCTGCTCTAAAATAAAATAATGAGTTCCAGTTTTAAAGTGAAACAACCTGTTTTACCGCAATCCGAATAGTGTTATATATTTATCGTATATTGTTATGAGAGGCTTACTAAAAATACTACATTTATTTAGTGAGAAATCACAAATACCCCAAAATCACATTTATGAACAACTACAGTGTTTTTAGTCCCTTGGCGTATGCAGATGATGATGAAGATGACAGAATGTTCTTTGCGGAAGCCATGCAAGATATTTTCCCTGAGATAAATATGGAAATATTTCCTAATGGAAAATTACTAATGACCCATATATTGAATACTTTATCTGCGGGTATACTTCCTAAGTTAATTTTTTTAGATTTAAATATGCCCATAATGGACGGGTTTGAGTGTTTAACACATCTTAAAAAAAACCAATTACTAACTAAAATCCCGGTTGTAATCTATTCTACTTCCTCATCGGAAGAAGACCGACGCAAAAGTTTAGAAATGGGAGCCTTATTTTTTTTGACAAAAGAGACCTCTATAAATAAAATGCACAATCAATTAAAATTGGTGATAGACGAATTGTTCAAAAGAAAGAAAAATCTAAAATTGGTGTAACTAATAGAAGTCAAGCAGCGGAGTTATCCGTATGGATTTTTATTATATTTCTAACTTTTCGCCATAAGTTTTCAGAGTCTATAGCACTATTGTCCAACTTACCCAAAACATTACTTAGTTCTAAACTCTTGGCACTTCCTTGAATTTGCACATCTAACACACCCTCGTCACTTATTGTTGCCAATGCCCAATTTTTAAATTCCCGTCTTATCTTGTAACCTTTCCACATCACCTTAATATCCTTATGCCTCTCATCGTTCTTGATATTATCAAACAACGTTAGTATATCCTTTTTGGGACCTTCAATAATTTGGAAAAATATATTACGGTGATAGATGATACAGCCAGTTATATTAAATTCGGGGTTTAAGGATCTTGCCGTTTTAATAATAGCATCAACATCCTTTCCGCTAGTAGTATCTACAGCTAATGAGCGGTAACTTATATCAAAAAGTAAATTGGCGTCTTCAAACCTCTTTTTATAAACACTTGGGCTAAACCCGTACATATCCAAAAAAATCTTAGAAAAGTAACTTTTACTCTGATAACCCACCGCAAGACATATCTCTGAGATATTCATTTCGGTTGAATGCATTAACTCCCTGCTGTGTTCCAAACGAAGTTTTGTGAGATATTCATTTGCAGAATACCCATACAGGAAACGAATTCCGCTTTGAAGCTTTTTTGGTGAAATCCGCAAGTGGAGGCTGATATCATCAATGGTAAATTTATCGGCAATACGCTCAATCACATAGTCACCAACATGGGTTATTCTGGAAAGCTCAGATTTAGATAAAATAGGTCGAAATTCTTCATTATTACGGTCATGTTGATGTGCCTCTAATTGCGAACCCAACATTCTGAGCACAGTGCCTTCCGTAATTAATCTACCAACCACGTCTGTGCGTAAATTTTCAACAATGATTGAGGCGTAAGTTCCAATCCTAGTATCAATATCACCAAAATATCTATACGGGTGTTTACTAGTTTTATTATCAAAGTTCGCCTCCAACTCCTGAAGAAGTCTTTTTTTACTAGCTATATTTCCCTCTGCCAATTCCTTAGGGTTGATAATAATATAACAGCATTTATATGCAATATTACTTGGTACAATAAATTCTGAGCTAGTATTAGGTTCACTAACAATAATAAAATTTTGCCCCTGCCTTATTTTCTTATGTTCAGGTTCATTAGGAAACTTCTGCAATTGGTAACCTGATACGTTGTACCCAAAGTAATAGGGCCTATCCTCGGAGAAGTTCATATTGATTACTAAATTTTGGGTAAACTCAATATTATACACCCATGCCGTAAGACCTGGCATCAACTCATATAAACTAACGTACCCTTTACCATGCTCATTATCAATTGACATTTTGGCTGCACCCAAATTTTCAATGAGGTCGCCATCATAGTAAACTGAAAATTGACGTAGCATTTCCAAGGGATTATCTTCCCTTAATCTCAACATAATTTTTTCTTTAAAAATAAAATTATTGTTGAATAAATTTTAACGCTATCGAGAAAAATTAACGTTATTGAGCAATGTAAATGTCAACTTGGCATTTATAAAGTGTAAATATAAATCCAGCATATACTCCCTTATGAAAAAAAATTACCTGAAAATCTTATGCAAAACTACTCTAAATGCATATTTAAATTTAAAATCATCCAAAGTGCTATAAAACCTACTTTGTTAAAATAGAATAGGCTTTAATAATCCCATTTTCTTTAAAAAAGAAATATCTTGCATTATATGGGCATTTTTGACTTTAGAGATCCGAGTAAGAGAAAAAAAAAGAGCATTCCTATTTCAGTAGAGTGCACAGCCACTGAAATTTTTATCAATAACACCAGTATTACCTTTCCTACCAATTACACGGTACTTAAAAATATACTGGGAGAGGCTTCTCGTATAGAACCTATTAAAAACACAAATAACAATGTGTATTTATGGGATGACTTTGGCATATATTGCTCCACAGCTAATCCAGATAAAATGCTGATGTTACTATTAGTAGAAGACAATAGATATGGATTAGGCCATCAGCCCCTGAAAAATTTTGAAGGGAACGTTTCAATAGACGGCAATCCTATGGCAGAAAACATTCAAAACGTAGATATTAACAGACCTTATATGATACGTTCTATTATAAAGGAGCAAAAGCAAGTGGCAATTGCCATTGGTTGGAATCCGGGTGTTTAGAACCGACTTACTTAAGTGATAATTATCATATTTATTGAAATTCAAATAGCGAACCTTTGTTGCTAAATGTAACGAACTAGCTATTATGACCATACGAAGACTTCAGGTAGGCATTCTGTTTTTATTTATTTTCAGTTGTATTCCATTAACTGCGCAAACACTGGAAGTTGATGCGGATTTAAGGGCCCGATTTGAATATCGCCACGGGTATAACAACCTTTTTCCTACCGATGCCAATCCCGCAGCCTTCGTAAACCAACGTACCCGTCTAAATATTGGCTATTCCGCAGAAAAACTAAAACTGTTCATTGCGGTACAGGATGTGAGCACATGGGGAGACACCCGACAAATTTTAGCGATAGACGGAAACGATTCTTTTTCTTTATTTCAAGCTTGGGCACAATTGCAATTCAATGAAAATTGGTCTTCCAAGCTAGGTAGACAAGTAATTTCCTATGACGACCAACGTATATTTGGCGGTTTGGACTGGGCCATGCAAGGACGTTTTCATGATGCTGCCATCATAAGCTACAAGAAGAATAATTTTATGCTCGACTTAGGAGGAGCCTTTAGCCAAGAAGCGGCTAGTAACGAAGGAACGGCATATAATATTCAAGGTTTTTTCACTTATAAATCCATGCAATATGCCTACCTAAAGCAATCTTGGGAGAAAAGTTCCGTGAGCTTTCTTTTTCTAAATACGGGTTTTCAAGATTTTACCGGTGATGCCAGTGATATTGCAAACGGCGTTTCCTATAGACAGACTACAGGTACTTACTTTAAGTTCCCAGTAAAAAAAGTACATTTTGCCGGTAGTGCTTATTATCAATTTGGGAAAGCAAACGCGACGACAGATTTATCAGCTTATCAATTGGCTTTAGAGGCTACTTATACATCTAATAAATTTCTCTATGGATTAGGTGTTGAGCTTTTAAGCGGAACCAATCAAGACGGCGACTCCAAGAACAAATCGTTCTTTCCTCTTTATGGAACCAATCACAAGTTTAATGGGTTCATGGATTATTTTTATGTTGGCAACCATGCTAACAATGTCGGGCTTAATGATGTGTACGGAAAAATTGTCTTTACTACGGGCAAAAAATCTAACTTATTGCTAAAAGGACATTATTTTAGTGCCAATGCAAACCTTACCGGAGATACCGATGCTTATTTAGGAACGGAATTAGATTTGGTATATACACAAGCCCTAATGAAGAATGTAAAGCTAAATGTAGGCTATTCCCACATGTTTGCTTCGGATAATATAACTCTTATAAAAGGTGGCAGACCAAGTGATAATACAAACAACTGGGGATGGGTTCAACTAACGATCAATCCAAATCTTTTAAAAACAAATTTAGGTAAAGCATCAAACTAAGAATACAACTACCTCAACATATAGAGCCAATTTTCCTATAATCAAAGCAATGTCCTTTCCTACCAAGGCTTCGCTACCTGAAAGCCTTAGTATGTAGACTCCCAGCCAATACACTTTTCTACCGTGGCCTAGAACGTCATAATAGGGAATTTAGGGTATGGCCGGGTACCAGCTACCATACGGCTAGCTGTTTACTTTCCATTGCGAAGATTCATCCTCAAATATTTCCTTTCCAAAGACAGGCACATCGGCCTTTATGGCCTCTACCACATATTCCAGCGCTTTAAAGACTTCTTTCCGTCTGGGTGATGACACAAAGACAAATAGACATATCTCTCCCGATTTAACCAATCCCAAACTATGGTAAATATGCATACAGGTAAGATTGAATTTTTCAAAAGTAGCTTCCCTTATATCATGGAATTTCTTATTCGCCATGTCTTCATATGCGGTATATTCTATTGCGGCAACCTTATTATCGTCAACAACATCGGCCCGTACTTGACCTAGAAAAATATTATGCGCGCCAATACTGGTTTTAGATTGATGCTTGGCTATAGATTCCGCTATAAATGCCGAAGAAATAGCACCTTGTTTAAATACGTTTTTATAAGTAGTGCTCATTTTTTAATCCTATTTTCTTTACTATAAATTTTTGATGTTACTTTTATTAATTCTATAGGCCCTCTGCTAAAGAAGTAATCCTGATTCGTTTTTCTCAAATTCCATTTAGGGTCTCAAACTCTTTGTCGAGAAATTCCCAACACTTTTTGTTGATTTGCTCAAAAGCTGTTATTAGTTTTTTTCCATAGGGTGTAATAATCGTCCCTCCTCCTTTTTGCCCACCAACGGATGTAGTTACCACGGCTTCTTTTGCCGATTTATTCACGGCATCTACTAGTGTCCATGCTTTTTTATAAGACATACCGATAGACTTTGCCGCTTTTGACAATGAGCCTTGTGCCGCAATTTCCTTTAGTAAACGCACTCTTCCCTCGCCAAGCAAGACATTATCCCCTACTTCGATCCAAATCCTACTCTTTATCTTGTAATCGTTCATAACAAACTGTTATTTGGTGGGCAATAGTAGTGTTTTTACGTTCTGCCCTCTTTTAATTTCCATAGAATTCACAGGTAGGCAAACCAGGGCATTGGCATCTCCAAAAGCCTGTACCATGGCAGAACTTTGTCCTCCTAAAATGCGCACTCCGGCACCTTCTATTCGAGCTTTTAGAAATTGTGCCTGAGTTCCTCTTACCGTGTAATCAGATAACAGAGGCAAAAAAATAGTGGGAAGGTTCATATGCTTCGCTCCTTCATATTTCTTTAAAAGAGGATATACATAGATATAAAAACAACTAAGGGCTGCCGCAGGATTTCCAGGAAGCCCAAATATGGATGTCCCTTCCTTTTTACCAAAAAACAGGGGTTTTCCTGGTTTTTGCCTCACCTTATAAAAAATCTCTTGTACCCCAATGGCATTAAATGCTTTACCAACAAAATCATAATCTCCTACGGATACCCCGCCCGTAACGATAACAACATCGTGTTTCCCTAAAGTATCACTTAATACATTTTTGGTGGTATCATAGTCGTCCCTAATAGTAATTGCAGAAGTGTTTTTATAACCTAGTTCTTTTAGCACAGCGGTCAGCATCGCCCCATTGGATTCGTATATCTCACCATAGGATAAGCGCGTACCTGGGGCCACTAATTCGTTTCCGGTAACGACAATGGCCACCGATGGTTTTTTAAAAACCGTAATCTCAGTAAGCCCCAAACTCGCTAAAAATCCGATATGAACCCCTTTAATTGTAGTTCCTTTGTTTAAGGCAATACCTCCTGCCCTTATTTGTTCCGCTTTGGGCCTGATGTTCAGATTCACCTTCGGAGGTTCTTCTATGATAATCTTATTGCCCTCTACGGTTACCCTTTCTTGCATGACTACCGTATTTGCAGAAGTGGGAACAGGTGCTCCCGTAAAGATGCGGACAGCTTCGCCTTTACGTAAAGTGGGGTCATTCTTATCACCGGCCTGTACTTCCCCCACCACTGTATAGGTAAAATCATCGTACACATGAAGTGCGTAACCATCCATAGCCGATTGCCTGAATGGCGGCATATCTATTCTTGAAACAACATCTTTGGCTACAACATAATCTAGTGCATCTTTCAAGTCTACCTCAAAAAATTCGGTATTGTACGCGCCATGTCGCAAAACCAATTCCAACGCCGTAGTAGTATCTATCATTATTTCCGTGCCTTCTTATTTTAATAGATAAAATGATTTTAGATACCAATAAACTTATACAAGCACATCAGTAACAACAAAAACCTTACAATCAACGTAATACCCTTGATTCCAATCTCTTCGTGAATAATACTATGTATTACGAGAGAATGAATAATAAGCAATCGTTATTTCCATTCAAATATAGCGATTTCTTTATTATTCATTCTATGACATTTATCATCTTTTTAAGAACCATACTGACCTATTTTTGTTAAATAGTCAAACAATTTCTGATGAAAATTACTGATTTTCAAACACATATAACCGACCTAAAATGCCTATCAAAAGCTACCTAGCACACCCTATCACGGGAAAAAAAGAAGAATTGATGACCGCATTGGTAAGTCTTGGTCAATGCGAAGTTATTCCCGCCGAGAACCAAAATGTTTTGGCATTGGTTACCGATACCCAGACCGACAAAGAAGACGAAATTCTAAAAGAAAAAATTGAAGCCCTAAGCAGTCTAAAGCTGCTGGCTTTAGTTTCTGGTTTTAATACCCCTCAATAATTTATATAGCTATGTACGAATCTCTAACTAACAGGAGGAATTTTATAAAGAAAATGGCCATGTTATCCGCAATTACTGCGGCCGCATCAATGTTCCCCGGTATTGTCTTTGCCAGTGAGCAAGAGAAAGGAATTCCTGATAATGCCAACCTGGATTGGAAAAAGGGTCCTTGTAGATTCTGTGGCGTAGGTTGTGGAATTCTTGTAGGTACTGAAAACGGAAAGGCCGTAGCTGTAAAGGGCGACCCTAATTCGTCTGTAAACAAAGGATTGTTATGTGTAAAAGGGTACCACCAGATCATGTGTATCCAATCTAAGGACAGACTTAAAACCGCCCTAGTAAAGAAAAACGGTAAATACATAGAAACCCCATTAAGTGAAGCTTTAGACCTTGTTGCTTCAAAAATGAAAGAAAGCATTGCCCAGAACGGCAAGGATTCCGTGGCCATGTATACTTCAGGGCAGTCTACCATACCTGAAGGCTATATCGCTTCTAAATTCATGAAAGGGGCCATAGGAACCAATAACCTGGATTGTAATGCACGCCTTTGTATGGCAAGTGCCGTAACAGGATTCTTAACCTCTTTTGGAGCGGATGAGCCCATGGGCTGTTATGAAGATATTGATCACGCCGATTACTTTGTTACTTGGGGAAACAATATGGCTGAAATGCACCCGGTTCTATTCTCAAGAATGTTAGAGCAAAAAGCGAAACGTGGTGCTAAAATTATTGATTTTGCCACACGAACTACACGTTCAAGTACGGCTTCTGATAAATCAATCTTATTTGAACCCCAAACCGACTTGGCGGTAGCAAATGCCATTTGTTATGAGATTATACAAAACGGATGGGTCAATAAATCCTTTGTTGAAAAACATTGTAGCTTTAGCAAAGGCCTTACCCATATTGGCTATGGTCTAGAAGACAATTGCCAGTTTACGGATAAGCCAGAGAAAATAGATTTTGAGGCGTATAAAGAATTCCTAAAGGATTACAGTCCAGAAAAAGTGGCGAAGTATTCCAAGGTTTCCGTAAAGGACATTAAATACCTAGCGGCAATTTACGGGGATCCCAATAAAAAAGTAGTGTCTTATTGGTGTATGGGAATGAACCAACACACCAGAGGAACATGGATGAACAACCTTGTTTACAATATCCATTTACTTACCGGTAAAATATCGCAACCGGGTAACGGTCCTTTTTCATTAACAGGCCAGCCTTCTGCTTGTGGTACCGCTCGTGAGGTGGGAACCTTTACCCACAAATTACCGCACGGGGTTGTAACGAATGAGAAAGATAGGGAAATGGCCGCTAAAATCTGGAAGGTTCCCGTGGAGCGTATTCCATCCAAGCCAACCTATCATGCCACTGAAATGTTCCGCGCAGTAGACCGCGGAGATATTAATTTCATTTGGGTACAAGCTACCAACCCTCTAGTTTCTTTGCCTAAGACAAGTCGTTACCGTCCAGCAATGGAAAAGAAATCTTGTTTCGTTGTAGTTTCTGACGTCTTCCCCACACCTACTACGGATGTAGCCGATGTTATTCTCCCTGCTGCTTGGCATATTGAGAAAGGCGGACTCTATGGTAATTCTGAGCGAAGAACACAGTATTGGCAGAAAATGGTCGAATCCCCCGGAGAGGCAACACCAGATACTTGGATGTTCATTGAAGTAGCAAGACGAATGGGTTTTGAAGATCTCTTCCCTTATAGCAAAGAAAATCACGTAGAAGAAATATACAACGAATACAGACAATTTCACGAAGGTGCAAAACACGGTATGGCACCACTTGAAGTCTTAGAGAAAGAGTCCGGAGCTATCTGGCCTTATGTAAATGGCAAGTCCACCCAATGGCGTTATAATGCCAAATATGACCCTGCTTGTTCCAATGGAGAAGACTTTCATTTCTATGGAAAACCAGATGGCAAAGCGGTTATATGGCAACGTCCTTTTGAAGACGCCCCAGAGAAACCAGACCAAGAATATCCATTTTGGCTCAACACAGGTCGTGTTGTAGAACATTGGCATACAGGTTCTATGACGCGTAGAATTCCGGTACTACATCAAGCCATGCCCAATGCCTATGTGGAGTTTCATCCAGACGATGCAAAGTCTTTAGGAATTAGAAACGGAGAAAACATTAAAATAACCTCTCGCCGGGGTTCTTGTACACTGCCGGCATCCATTAACGAAAGGGGTTTACCTACAAAAGGGCAAGTATTCGTTCCCTTCTTTGATGAGAACATGCTCATTAACGATGTTACCCTAGACTCTTTCTGCCCTATTTCCAAAGAACCGGATTATAAAAAATGTGCGGTAAAAGTTGAAAGAGCCTAGACTATGAAAAAAAGACTTGGAATCATATCGTTTTTTGTGGTAATCTTTATCGCGTTTATCGTGGTATGGAACTACAGCTATAAACAGGGTTTGGAAGAAGCCTATACACCTGTTATTGAAACGCCTACCGGAAACTTTATTCCATCGGAAAGTGGTGCTTTCAGACGATTTGATGATGCAGGTGCAGGTTTGGAATATCTGAATATGCCCGTAGATGAAAACCACCAACGTACACTAGATACCTATTATGATAACAGGGCCTATCCGGGAGCACCGCCAAGTATTCCCCACCCTGTAGCAAAAGAGCGCAGCTTTGGAGGCAACACGTGTATACAATGTCACCAGAACGGTGGTTTTGTAGAAAAATTCAATGCCTATGCCCCTGTTACCCCGCATCCGGAAATGGTAAACTGTCGTCAATGTCACGTTACCCAAAACACCACTAGCAACTTTAAAGAAAATGGATTTACAAAACCGGAACCACCAAAAGTGGGACTCGGTGCAAATAATGCATTACTAGGAGGTCCACCAATGATACCGCATCAATTACAAATGAGAGAAAGTTGTATTTCTTGTCACGGAGGACCAAGTGCCCCTAAGGAAATTAGGGTTTCGCATCCCGACCGTATTAATTGTAGACAATGCCATTTGCCAAAACATAGTGAGCAACCAACCGTTGATGCGAATACATTTCTAAGACAATTCGATAAACTAAATGAAAAATAGAACGCTAATATATTTCGTAGTTGTACTTCTAGGGATGTCCTTATTCTCTTGTAAAGAGGAAGGGGAATATCATTCGATATCCGATAAGATAGAAGGCGAAAGCAAACCATATCATGGCCCCCTGACTTCTGAAGGATTATTGACGGATACAGAGTTAATAGAAATCACGGAAGGCGAACATACCTTCCTTATTCCAGAACGGAAAGGACAAATAAAATCATTTGCCTGTACAGAGTGCCATAGTAAACCGGTCTCACAGATGATCGGTAAAGATGCGCAAAAAGCCCACTGGAACATTAAACTCAATCACGCCAATAGCGATGCCATGAACTGTGCCACCTGTCATAACGGGGAGGACATGAACCAGCTAAATACATTGACAGGAAAAAATATAGATTTCAATTTAAGCTACAAACTATGTGCACAATGCCATTCGAGTCAATTTGAAGATTGGAAAGGTGGCGCCCATGGTAAGAAAGTAGCAGGATGGGCTCCTCCACGAGCATCTAACACCTGTGTGAATTGTCATAATCCGCACAGTCCCAGTTTTGAAACTAGATGGCCCGTGCGATTCAATACAAAAACGGCTATAGAACGTAACGAAGGTTTAGGTCATTAAAAATAAAGGTATGAGCGATAATAAAAAATGGTACTCTCTAGACCTAGGTCTAAATAACAGAAAAGAGTCTTCGGGTTCTTGTGGTTGCGGTAAATCCGAAGGAAGCTGTAATAGCGGCCAAAACAAAGAAGAGGAACTAAGCGCCGATGAGTTTTACGAGGCCGCCATTAATGCATCTATTGGTGAAGAACGCCACCGCGATGGCTTTGAGCAGGTTTTTGATGTAAAGATGGACCGGAGAAGTGCCTTTAAAAAACTAACTGCCAGCCTTCTAATCGGTGCTGGTGCGGTAACCACCTCATGTAGTGTAACCGCTGGAAGTGATACCAAGGAAAAGGCCCAGATCGATTGGGAGGAACAGTTTAAGGGAAACTATAAACTCATGACCGATGAGGAAAAACAAGCTACTATAAATAGACTTATGCGCTCGTACGAACTGCGAACGAATAAAAACATAAATATGACCGCAGAAAATGCGGCAGAAGATGTGCTCTTCGGCTATGCCTTCAACATCTCCAAGTGCCAAGGCTATATGAATTGTGTCAGCGCCTGTGTAGAGGAGAACAACCAAGACCGAAATTCAGAAATGCAATATATCCGCATACACGAGATGAAAGATGGGGAAGGTTTCAAATTCGACAAAGCTGATGACAACTATTACCACGAGGTGCCCGCAGAAGGTCATTTCTATATGGGAACTCAATGTTTTCATTGCGATAACCCTCCCTGTGTGGAAGTTTGCCCCGTGCAGGCAACATGGAAAGAGGAAGACGGACTTGTAGTCATAGATTACGATTGGTGCGTTGGTTGCCGTTATTGCATGGCCGCCTGCCCTTACGATGGAAGACGCTTTAACTGGAGTAAACCCGAAGTTCCAGAAAACGAAGTAAACAAAAATCAACATTACTTAGGGAACAGAATGCGCAAGAAAGGTGTCATGGAGAAATGTACTTTCTGTGTGCAACGTACGCGTAAAGGAAAAAACCCGGCCTGTGTGGAAGCATGTCCTACCGGAGCTAGAATTTTCGGCAATCTATTAGACCCTAATAGCATCATAAGATGGGTACTAGAAAACAAGAAAGTATTTAGACTAAAAGAAGATTTGGGCACAGAACCCAAGTTCTGGTACTTCATGGACTAAGAACGTCATAAAGGAAAGCATATAAGTCTTAAGGCTTAGAATACCAGAAATTCTAAACCGGCAGATTTAAAATAATATACAATGGGAGCATTTAAAGTATTTAGAAGTTTGGTGGTCGATAGTTTAGATACCATAACCAAGGGGTCTAAAAAGTATCATCTTTGGATGGGGTTTCTTACCCTTGTGATGCTAATCGGCATGTATTGTTATTCCATTCAATTAGAGGAAGGGCTTAGCGCTACGGGAATGTCCGATCGCGTTAGCTGGGGACTGTACATTTCTAACTTTACTTTTTTAGTAGGTGTTGCCGCGGCTGCCGTAATGTTGGTAATGCCCACCTACGTCTTAAAAGATATCGATTTTAAACAGGCCGTATTAATCGGCGAAGGACTGGCCGTAGCGGCCTTAGTAATGTGTTTAGCCTTTGTAGTTGCCGATATGGGCGGACCATCCGTGTTGTGGCATATGATTCCCGGTATCGGAGTTTTTAACTTCCCGAACTCCATGTTGACTTGGGACGTTATTGTATTAAACGGATATCTTTTCATTAATATCAGTATTCCGTTTTACATCCTCTTTAAGCACTATCAGAACAAAGAAGCAAAGAAAAGTGTATATGTACCAGGTGCAATTCTTTCCGTATTTTGGGCCGTGGGCATTCACTTGATAACCGCCTTTTTATATCAAGGTCTGCAAGCGCGTCCTTTTTGGAACAATGCCTTGTTAGGGCCTCGTTTCTTGGCATCGGCATTTGCAGCTGGACCTGCACTTATTATTTTAGTTTTAGCCGTTATACGTTCTTTTACCGCATTTAAGATAGAAAACAAAACAATCAAGAAAATAGCTATGATTGTAACCGTTGCCGCTCAGATCAACTTGATTATGCTGGTCTCTGAACTGTTTAAAGAATTTTATGCCCCTACACACCATAGTGAAAGTGCCTATTACCTCTTCTTTGGCCTACATGGCAAAAATGCGCTACTACCATGGATTTGGACCGCTATACCTTTAAATATTCTTGCCACGGTGATACTCACGTTCAACAAATTTAGAAATAACCTAAAGGTATTATACTTCTGCTGCTTTATGCTATTTGTAGCGATATGGATAGAAAAGGGCTTTGGTTTGATCGTTCCTGGCTTCATTCCCGGGCCTTACGGTAAAATAGTAGAATACCTGCCCACCGGCGTAGAAATAGGCGTAACAATCGGGATTTGGGCAATGGGCGCCTTTATATTTACCATTCTTGCCAAAACTGCTATTGGTATTGAACTGGGAGAATTACGGTTTAAGGACAAAAATTCTTAGGCTTTACAACTCTTCTTGAAATATCCCCATAGGGCTACGAAACTTTTAAGAAATTATACGGGGCTTTAGCTCTTTGGTTGGCAATCTCTAATATATTTTCAGTAATCTACCATATCGATTTTGCAATCGGCGTATGCATTAGTGCTGCTTCCCATCCCCTCTGAAATATTACGTTAGAGTTGGTAGCCAAAACACTTTTGCTTTACTTCTACTTTCTAGATGTAGTATTTGAGTAAATTCTATGCTTCTAAGAAAGAGTGAATGATTGTAATATTTAAGGTGTATAACATACCCTATAAAAACAAAAGCTTGTTAATCGTACGATTAACAAGCTTGCATTATGCATTGATATGCTATAGTGTCGGGATGACAGGATTTGAACCTGCGACCACACGCCCCCCAGGCGTGTACGCTACCGGACTGCGCTACATCCCGAAATTGGATTGCAAAAATATAAAAGTTAAGCAGATATTCTCCTATCTTTTAAAAAAAATGCAATAACTACTCTAGATGCTCCATCCAACCGAACAAAAGCTCTGGCCAAGTTCTTAAATGCACATCTGCCAACCCCAAGGCAAAACCATGTCCGCCGCTAGGAAATATATGTAAAGCGGCCGGCACATTGTGATCAACTAATGCTTTGTAAAACGCTAGGCTGTTTTCTACTGGCAAGGCTTTATCATCCGTAGCATGCAGTAGAAAGGTAGGTGGGGTATTGGGGGTTACATGTTTTTCATTACTAAAACGATCAACCGTTTCAGGTTTTGGATTATTGCCCAACAAATTATTCTGAGAGCCTTTATGTGTAGATGATTGATTAAAAGTAATAACCGGATAGCACAAGGTTAAAAAATCCGGTCTCGCACTTAATTTATCGGCTTCATCAATTGCAGTGTATACTTTTTCATCAAAATGAGTTCCTAGAGTAGAAGCTAGATGTCCGCCGGCCGAAAATCCCATAGCACCAATTTTATTTGGATTTATATTGAACTCCTCTGCTTTGCTCCGCACCAGTCGTATTGCTCGCTGGGCATCTATCAAAGGAACATTTTCTTTATGGGTCTGCGATACAGATGATGGTAAACGATATTTGACAACGATACCTGCAATTCCTTTACTGTTCAAAAATTTTGCAATATCTATTCCCTCCCAGTCATATGCTAAAATACGATATCCTCCTCCTGGAAATATAACCACAGCCTGACCATTGGCATTTTTTTTTGAAGGCAGATACACTTCAATCGTAGGGTCTTGCACCTTGCTTATACGCAAAATATCCTCCCTAACATGCTCCTCTTTTTCATCCGAAGCTATATAATTGGGTATCTTATCTTTAGGCCACAACGGTATTATAGTGTCTTGGGAAAAGGCGTTTGCACTCATTATTAAAACGGTAAAGAATATTAGTCTTTTCATTTTGATTTTTATCATTAATTACAATCCCATTTAAAATTTGCGATAGGATATTTATGCGCCCCGTCTAAATTATAATGCCACCATTCCGTTCTAGTGGACCAAAACCCATGCTTCTCCATAGTTTCTTTTAGCAGTTTTCGGTTATCCAGTATCTCTTTTGGTAGATTAAAATTATCATGATATGCTCGCTTTCCAAAGAAATCAAAGTCGGTTCCCATATCCAGTTCTTCACCTTCCAAGGTTTCCAAGGTAATATCTACGGCTCCACCTTTGTTATGTATGGAGCCTTTTTTTGGATTGGCTACATATTGCGGATTGGGTACTATTTTCCACATTTTATATTGAACTGAGTTTGGCCTGTAACAATCAAAGAACTTGATGCGAAACCCATTCTTTTTGAAATCTTCATTTGCCTTCAATAGCGCCTTAACCGTTATTACCCGGGTATAGCACTCTGCGCAATCATAGACCTTTTCCTTAAGAAAATTATTCTTGGTTGCATAACGTAAGTCATAGGCAAACCCATCACTAAAATCGGCCAAGCGAACAAAGGTGGTATCCGTCAAATCCTTAAATGTCCTGAAAACCTTTTGCGGAGCTGGTTTTTCCTTGACCACCGTATCAATCTGGTCTATACTTACTTCTGTATTTTGTTCTATGTTCTTTTTAGTTTTTGGGTTTTCCCCACATGAAATAAAAAAAAGTATTAGGGTAAGCACAGTATAAAAATTCCTCATAAAAATAAATTATCGACCTAAACTATGTAGCATAGGTCTTAGATATAGATTGATGTAAACCGAGTTTCAGATTATATATGCAAGATATTACTTTCTAGCAATTACAATTACCCAATCTTTTTCTTTTTGTCCATTGTAGGCGGATAATTCTACACTGTTGGGTTTAGTAATTTTCCAACCTTCGTTCTGTTTATCATAGAGCATACCTCCTGCTTTTGGGTCATAAAAAGCAATGGTAAAGGCCCCATCACCAATGGCAAGGTCCGTAGTTTCATTTTTCGGAAGGTACACTAGATAAATCTCATCCTTTTTAGCAAAGCAGTACGCCTTGTTATTACTTACCAGCTCATCATGATTTTGCATGGTATGGAACGGCAAGTGGTCCTCAAAGAACTTTTTGGCATTATTGGTAATATCCCACCAAGCATCACGAGCCCTAAAATCCTCGGCCGAAATATCATTATTGGGTGTATCCTTTCCCCCAAAGTACCAAGAAGTTCCTGCCGCCCCGGACATTAAACTTCCCCACAGACTACTGTGCATAACCATATCATGGTTATTATTTGCTGCAGTGTCCGTTGTTACACCAATATCCCAATGGCCAATTTCATCAAGATATACTACCCAAGGTTTCTTTTTCTTGGCTGATAAATCTATCCACTTCTTAACTTCTTTATGCACTTCTGTAGTGTCATACATCTGTAAAGAAGGGATTTCAAAATTGCGATGCCCCAACATAGGGGTAAACGTTTCCTTAATAGGATCCAAAGGCCTACCCTCTCTACGCTCTCCAGTAACCCGAACGTGATTATGAACAGCTATAGGATGATTATAAGGGTCTATTTTACGAATATAATCCGCATAACTTTTTAGTTGTTCCGGACTCCGGTTGGTCTCTTCTCCCAAATTCCAAACAACGCCCAAATGATGACCAAAACGGGCTAAGAGTTCTTTATAGAAGAGTTTTCGCTCTAACCCCAGCTCCCCTTTGTTCAATATGGTATCGTTCTCCGTTTCTTGGGTAAAAACGTTCATGGCCATTCCTAGTTGGTCCATATGTGTGAAAACAACTTCCCACTGGTCCAACTTACTAACATCATAGCGCGTTTGTTCCTTGGGTGCAATCCAAGGCCAGACATCATTTCCATCTCCATTTTCATTCATCACCAAAAAATAAAGACTGTTCATTTCTTTTTCCGATAAATAATTAAGAGCCCCAATTATTCCTTTACCATTGTAGAAACCCCATACCGGATCGGAAGTCTTCCAATCATCAATATGTGATGCATATTCATGAAGGCCATCATTTAATGTTGGTGTGGCAGGACCGCCATTGTCAAATGTTCCATCAAATTCCGAATAGGCCAAGAAGTTTTCCGGGCTACCTACTCCATTTTTCAAAAAAGGTTTTTGGTCCTCACTGCGCTTAAGAAAGTGTGTACCATCGTAAGTCAACTTTCCTGTACTATAAAATCCTTTTGCTGTAGAATCTACGGGCTGTATCTCAAAACTTCCCTTTACATCCCAAATACTTTTATTTTTCTTTGGTAAGGAGAACTGCTTTACGGCAATGTTTTCACCCTCCATCAAATACGCCTGAAACTTCCAATTTCCAACGGTATTGGGAGAGAATTTAACTCGCCATTTATTTCCGGAATCCGCACTTGTATCCGCCGCTTCACCATCTCCTGCAAAGTAACCATGTACCATATACGTGGTATCCTTATTTGAAAATTTTGCAAGTAGCGAGTAATCTAAAAAGGGATTTATAGAGTCTGTTTCCGATACTTCAGGGCCATTAAAAGTCAGTGTCACAGGTTGCCATTTACGCAAAGAACCCTCCAAAACATAATTTTTGGAAGATTCCATATCCGAACAGGAACAGAACAGTAACATAAGGGCGTAGAACCCTAGGGGAAAATGCTTTAAAAAGTGGGAACACATAAGTAGTACGTTGAATTTAAATCATCATAATATAAGTATTTTTTTTCATGGAAAAATCTATTTCATCTTCAAATTTCTATTTGGTTTTATCACTATATTCATATGCTGTTAGGTTTTCTTGTATCGAAAAAAATAAGCTCCTAACCATATTCTTCTTTTAAACTATACGCATGGTACTACCTCAATTACTTAAAACATCCGTCTTGTGCATATTTAGTTTATCGTTTGTAACGTGTAAGGGTGATTTGAACAAAACTGAAAAAAACACCAAAACTGACCGTTCTACCAAACCTCCCAATATTATTTTGATTGTAGCGGATGACCAAGGTTGGGGCGATTTAAGTAGTAGTGGAAATACCAATCTAGAAACCCCGAATATAGATGCCATTGGCAAATATGGGGCTTCTTTTGAAAATTTTTATGTACAACCGGTTTGCTCCCCTACCCGTGCGGAAATACTTACCGGAAGGTATTTTCCTAGAACGGGTGTCTACTCAACTTCTTCGGGAGGTGAGCGGATGGATTTTGGAGAAACTACGTTGGCGGAAATCTTGAAAAAATCAGGTTATAAAACCGCTGCCTATGGCAAATGGCACAACGGCATGCAACCGCCTTACCACCCCAACTCACAAGGTTTTGATGATTTCTACGGATTTGCCTCCGGTCATTGGGGAAATTATTTTAGCCCTATGCTGGAGCATAATGGCGAAATTGTAAAGGGAACAGGTTTTCTTGTAGATGACCTCACCGACCATGGCCTTAATTTTATTGAAACGAACAAGCAAGACCCTTTCTTTCTATATCTACCGTACAACACGCCCCACAGCCCAATGCAAGTACCGGATGAGTACTGGAATCGTTTTACCAAGAAAGAACTCAGTTTATATTCCGATGATAAAACCAATGAAGACATAGATTTTACAAAGGCGGCATTGGCCATGGTGGAAAATATAGATTACAACGTGGGCCGGATTACTGCAAAATTGCGCAAATTATATCTTGATGACGACACTATTGTAATCTACCTTACGGACAACGGCCCAAATAGTTTTAGGTGGAACGGTGGCATGAGGGGTAAAAAAGGTTCAACGGACGAAGGTGGGGTACGGAGTCCATTATATATACAATGGACAGATGCTATCCATCCCGGAAAAAAAGTACCGCAACTTGCCAGTGCCATAGACATCTTACCTACTATAACCAGCATGCTAAATATCTCTACTGATAAGACCAAACCCATTGACGGTAAGGACCTATCTCCTTTATTGTTCAAAGATACCCCCAGTTGGGAAGACAGACCTATCTTTAACCATTGGAACGGCCATACCAGTGTACGGACTCAAGATTATCGGCTAGACAACGAAAACCGTCTATACGATATAAGAAAAGACCGAGGACAAACCAATGATATTTCAAAACGATTGCCGAAGCTTGTTGATTCATTAATCAAAGCCAAGGAAAATTGGCTAACAGAAGTAAATCCGTCTACTTCAGAAACTGACGATAGGCCTTTTACTCTAGGCCATCCTGATTTTCAATTTACCCAACTACCCGCACGTGATGCTATTGCCCACGGAAATATTAAACGAAGTAATAAGTACCCTAACGACACATTTCTTACCAATTGGAAAAGCAAAAAAGACTCGATTACTTGGGATATTGAAGTTCTTGCCGATGGACAGTTTGAAGTTCAATTATTTTACACCTCTCCAGAAAAACATATTGGCTCCATTATAGAACTTGGTATGGGTAACAGTAAAATTGCCACTAAAATATCCGTAGCTCACGACCCTCACTTAAGCGGCGCAGAAAACGACCGGATACCAAGAATGGAATCTTATACAAAAGATTTCAAGCCTATGAAATTAGGCACTATGATTCTAAAAAAAGGAAAAGGAACGTTAACTTTAAAAGCTCTAGAAGTTACCGGAGACAAAGTTGCCGATGTCAGGCTTTTATTGTTTAAGCGAATAAATTGATTGCATTAAACTCTTTCCGAATCTATAAAAGGGTATTGTTTTACCAAGAAATAAAAAACCCTGCTTAAAAGGCAGGGTTTTTAGTTTATAGCATATTCTTGGCCTTGTTTACTTATCCAAGCTTTTTAAATATTCCAAACTTTGAGGTACCTGTTCAACTACACTAGACGATTCATCCTCAATGAACATATACTCAATACCCAATTCTTTGGCTTCAGCAACGATTCCCGTAATATCTATTTGGCCTTGACCCAAAACCACATTAGTTTCATGGTCTTCCTGTCCCGTATTATTACCCTTTACACCTTTTTCCATATCCTTAAGGTGAAGAAGTGTAAACTTGGATTTATATTTTTTCATCAATGCTAAAGGGTCCGCACCACCGTGTTGCGCCCAAAACACATCCAGTTCAAAAGTATAATCCGTAGCGTTTTGAATCATATAGTCAAACAAAGTTCCATCTTCATAAGGTCTAAATTCATACCCATGTGGGTGATAGGCCAAAGTAATACCGTTCTCTTTTAGTATTTTACCCGCTTTATTGAACACCTCCGAAGCATATTGGGTCTCTTCTAAATCCCATTTATTGTCTTCATGTGGAACCCAGGCACACATTACATACTTAGCTCCATATGCTTTAGCGTTCTCCACTACTTGTTCTACATTCTTTTCCAAATCTCCAAATTTGGCTCCTACGCTTACTACATCAAGACTATTCGTTTTCAACAACTTCTTGAATTCATCTAAAGACAGACCATACGTTTCACCACCTTCAATTTTGGTAATGCCCCACCCTTGAATGGTTTCCAAAGTTCCGGGCACATCTGTTTTAAACTGATTACGTAAACTGTACAACTGTAGCCCCACTTCTTGCGCCGATAGCGATACCGTAAAAAGAGCAGTTGCAATAAAAACATTTAGTTTTTTCATTTTCTACATATTAGTTGAAAGCTGAAACTTTCTAAAGTTTCAGCTTTCCGTTAAAATTCAATTCTACCAACCCCTAGTTAGGTCAATAAATTTCCTTGTTCGTCCCATTCCGCAATATCGTTCCTTTTGCTTTGGTCCACACATTTTGCAATCCATTCCGGGTCATATTCTACTCCGTGTTTTTTAAGCACCTCATCCGGCACGCCATCCCATACATTGGGGGAGTTACCTTTATAACCCAAGTCGGCAATACCTACTTTTGAAGTATAATATCCGGTAACCACCAAGTTTCTCATTAACGCAAAAAACTGGATTTCCAATGGTTGGTCGTCTAACGGCACCTCCAAATCGTGGTTACAAATGGTATCCAAAATTTGCTTTTGTTGCTCCAAACTTGCGCTTTTAAACTCTACTCCGTTATCCGTATTGGATTTATGATCCAACCACATTAACCCGCCCAAAAGCGTATTCTGCATTTGAGGCATATCCTTACCAATAAACTCAATAAACTCCGGAACATCGGCTTCAATAGGCCCTCCATGTGGTTCTTTTGGAGGAAGGATTACCGTACTCAAAACAGCAATGGTTTCCATTTCATGCTCATTGAACAATTGTTCTGCATTCAACTTCTCTACGCGCTCCAGTTCTTTGGGTGTTCTTCCATAATAATTGGTATCCGTAGTAACGGCAGTTTCCGGTATTGCTGGCTCCGCACCTTCGGTCTTACATCCGTGAAAGGCTATTGCAGAAGCCCCTGCTCCCAAAATCATGGTCTGTATACTCTTTCTTCTGTCCATCATTAGAGATTTTGTTGTTTCAGTTGTTCAATAATATAATCCGATGCCCTCCACGATAGGGCCAAAATAGTCCAAGTACAATTTTTATCAGCCTGCGAAACGAACGGTCCGGCATCAACTATAAAAACATTGTCTACGTCATGTAATTGGTTGAACTTATTGGTTACCGATGTTTTAGGGTCGTTACCCATACGGGTAGTACCTACCTCGTGTATAATTTCTCCCGGAGCATGAAGGCCGTAATCTTTATCTTTACCTGGTTTGTTCAAATAGATTCCGCCCATATTGTGTGAAATCTCTTCAAAAGTATCCTGCATATGCTTGGCCTGACGCACTTCAATATCGGACCATTTATAATTGAACTTTAAAACGGGAATACCATAATCATCTACTGTGGTAGGGTCTATCTCACAATAATTCTCTTTTACCGCTAGCCCTTCTCCTCTACCGCCAAATCCTACAATTGCGCCATAATATCGTTTAACGTCTTCCCTAAGTTTATCTCCATATCCGCCGGTAGGTTTTCCCACCAGTTTATTGAAGCTATCCTGATCAAAACCAAAACCATAATTAGGTTGTCCCATTCCGCCCCAAACTTCAATATGGTACCCTCTTGGGAATTCTAACTTCTTATTATCTCCCCACCATGGACTGTATACGTGCATACCACCTACACCATCTTCGTTATAGGATACGTCCCTGTCCATTAGGTCCGGCACGAATGCCATACCACTACTGCCTGTGGAATCATGCAAGTATTTACCAACAAGGTCACTGCTGTTTCCTAGTCCATTAGGATGTTGTTTACTTTTACTGTTTAATAGAATTCGTGCAGAACTACAGGCCGAAGCCGCAAGCACCACTACCTTACCCCTTAACTTATATTCCTTTCTATCCTCTTTGTTGATATATGATACACCAGTAGCTCTTCCTTCTTCATTTGTGGTTACTTCACGAACCATGGCATTTACATAGAGTTTTACTTGGCCCCCATTTTTTTGCGCTGGAAAGATTAAACAGCTACCTGCCGAGAAATCTGCATAAACGGAGCATGATCTATTACATTGACCACAATAAAAACATACCCCACGTTCATTGTTAATACGCTTGGTAAGCATTGAAAGTCTTCCTGGAATTACCGGAATACCCGATTTCTTAGCTCCTTTTATGTAGAAAAGTTCATGTAGCCTTGGTTTAGGAGGAGGAAGAAAAAAACCATCGGGATCGTTCTCACGACCTTCATTGGTACCGAACACCCCAATTAATTTATCTACTTTATCATAATATGGTTTTACATCTTCGTACCCAATAGGCCAATCCTCTCCATAACCATCTCGCGTCTTGCCTTTAAAATCCAATGGTCCAAAACGTAGTGAAATCCTTCCCCAGTGGTTGGTACGGCCACCGAGCATCCTTGAACGCCACCATTTAAAGGTGGTACCTTCCGCATGTGTATAAGGTTCTCCATCTACATGCCAATCGCCATAGGACATATCCCATTCCCCAAAGGCACGGGTGGTACCCGCTCCACGACGTGGTGAGTCATAGGGGTTTTTCAATTGAGTCATTGTTTTTGGGTCTGCGGGGTCGAAGAAAGGGCCAGCTTCTACCACAGCCACCTTTAGTCCGGCATCTGCTAGTTGTTTCGTGGCCATACCACCACCTGCCCCTGAGCCTACGATGATAACATCGTATTCTTCCGGGTTTTCCTTAATCTGCATAAATTGTTAATTTTTGTTAGTTTGTTGCCACAATTTATAAATAAAAAGTGTTTACCCACCACTTTTTAACAATCGGCTTGTAAATTCTGATGATTTAAAAATTCCTCATTTGACCAAGTGCTTCATTTACAGTTTTTACCGGCAATTTACAGGTGGTATTTTGACATACATAAATAAAGGTGCCATCTGCAACATAGCGGTCTTTAAACAGTGGGGAACTACTCTCAGATTTACTTCCGACCACCAAAGCATTTGCCATTGGAATTTCATTTAAGGCCTTTACCAGAACAGGTGCATCCTTGCCCACTACGGCTATCTCAAAATAAGGGTAGGTATTGTTAAGCAATAGTGCGCTCCATTTGGAATAGCTAGGGGCGCTTTCTATAATAGCGGGTACCATTGCGGATAACATCTGTTTGGACTTGTTGGTGAAATCCACATTATATTCTATATGTCCTAACCTAAAAAGATTATATGCCATTACAGCATTAGGGGAAGGCAGCACTCCGTCATCCGTTTTAATTATTTTGGCGATAAGGTCGTTACCCTCATTATAATGGTACATTCCTGAATTTTCATCAGCAAATTCGGTTTCTGCAATGCGATTCAGCTCTTTGGCAAAGTCAAGATATTGTGTATCCAAGGTTACCCCATACATTTGTAGCGAAGCATCTATCATAAAAGCATAGTCTTCTATAAAACCTTCTTTGCGCTGACTTCCTTTTTTAAACGTATGAACCAGCTTTCCGTTTTGAAAAGAATTGGATTTTATAAAAGTGAAAACACTTTTTGCCTTTTCTAAAAATTGCTCCTGACCAAAAGCTTTATAAGCATCTACAAAACCGTTTATAAGTAATGCATTCCAAGACGTTATAATCTTATCATCACTTCTAGGGCGTACTCTTTTATTCCTTGCCTCCAACAACTTTTTGTTCCATTCAGACTTTATAAAATTCAGTTTGCTCTGGTCTATATTATGCTCTTTCACGAACACAGCATCATCTGTTTTTCTATGTAAGACATAGTTTTCATGTTCCCAAATAGCCTCTTTTTTAATTGTATAATATGCTGAAAAAAGTTCAAATCCATCTCCTAAAACCGACTTCAACTCTTCTTCCTTCCACACATAGAATTTTCCTTCTTCCCCTTCGCTGTCCGCATCCAAAGCAGCATGGTATCCGCCATTTTCATCTTTCATTTCCCTATCCAAAAAATCTACGGTCTCCCAAACAATATTTTTATAACTATCGTCTTTAAAAACAGAATATGCTTTTGAATACAAACTTAAAACTTGGGCATTATCGTACAACATTTTTTCAAAGTGAGGTACTTTCCAAAAAGCATCTGTACTGTATCTGTAAAAACCACCGCCGATCTGATCATATATTCCCCCCAGAGCCATTTTATCCAAGGTATTTCTAACATGAGTTTTCGCCTTATCGTCACTTGCCAAATCTGCATAATCCAATAAAAAATTTAGATTAGAAGGAATCATAAACTTCTGGACACCCTTTTCACCTCCTTCTTGGGCATCCCAATTCTCTTTCCAATTTGCAACGCTGGTTTTTAAAGCTTCTTTGGTAATGGCATCAAACCCTTTTGCTGGTTCAATGAGGTTGGCCTCTGCAATACCGGCAGCTACCATATCCGAATACTCTTCTGCTTTCTTGGGGTCATTTTTATAAAGCTCACTGATTTTCGTTAATACTTTTTCCCATTGGTCCTTGGTATGGTATGTTCCGCCATAAAGAGGTTTACCATTTGGTAAAGTAATCACGTTTAAAGGCCAACCTCCATTCCCAGAAATTAATTGCAATGCGGTCATATATACCTGGTCAACATCTGGGCGTTCTTCTCGATCCACTTTAATATTTATAAAATTGTCGTTCATGATTTTCGCGACTTCTTCATTTTCAAAAGTTTCTTCTTCCATGACATGGCACCAATGGCAAGAAGAATAACCAATACTCACCAGGACCAGTTTATTCTCCTTTTTTGCATCATCTAAAGCCTCTTGGCTCCATGCCCTCCAATTTACCGGGTTATGGGCATGCTGTAACAAGTACGGACTCGTTTCCTTTGCAAGGGCATTGGTGTATTTATGTTCCGTTACTTCTTGCTTCTCTTTTTCCTCTTTACAGGAAACAACAAAAAACATGGCCAGAGCCATAAAACCGGTCCAAATACTAGAATATCGTAAGGTCATAATATTATTCTTATTCCGTGAGAACTAAATCACAATAGGAGTTATAATTCAAAAAAAGCGGGAGGTCAAAGTTACTCACTTATAAAAGCCGAGGCTGGTAAACCGGCCGCATTAAAGAGATTAGGTTCTGCAATATTGTTCCATGCAAACCTTACTTTTAAAGGTGCTTTCACCTCTTTGGAGGCCAAAATAACCTTATTCCCTTTAATTTTCGCTTTCGCGGGATGAAATATTCCATCTGCCCCCGCAATTTCAAAATAGCTTTCCTTTTTATCGGTAAACATGAGTCCATCTGCATGATCAAAAATCACTTCAATCTTTTTCCATTGCAGGTTTACCTCCTTAAAAAGGGGGCCATACACCTCTCCATCATAACTATCATAGGTTTCTTTGAGCGCCAAATTTGCCAGACGAAGACCTACGTCCTGTTTGTTCGTAGGATGAATATCATCAATTGTAGCAATATCACTAACCACTACCATTCCAGAATTTGGTATGGTTTTCAAAACACGTCTCTGCACATCTCTTATCATAACACCTTGTTCGGGTTCCTTATAATTAAATGGTGCTATCTGCACATAGTAAAATGGAAATTCAGAGCTCCATGCATTTCGCCAAGAACTTATCATTTCCGAAAAAAGTTTACCGTAAACATTTGCCCTACCTCTATTGGATTCTCCTTGATACCAAATTGTTCCCGCGATTTTAAACGGAGTAATGGCATGAACCATTCCATTGTATAATTGCGAGGGCGATACAGGGCTCCACGGCGTTTCTTCAAGACCCTCAGCAGAAAGTTTTAAATCTTCATGGGCGTCAAAAACCGATTTTGGAGTCCAGACCTCTGCTGGCGAACCGCCCCATGCATTATCTATTAAACCAATAGGCACATCTAATTCGCCCTGTAACCTTCTTGCAAAAAAATAAGCTACCGCACTAAAATCCTTCATAGTATCTGGGGTACATACTTCCCAAGACCCTGGAATATTTTCTTGTGGAAAATCTGATGTACGCCTGGCTACCGTAAAAAATCGAATGTTAGGATAATTAGCATTTTTTATTTCTTCTTCGGCATTATCTATACCCTTGTTTGTTGTTGCACTCCATTCCATATTGGACTGTCCCGAAGCCAACCAAACCTCACCGATCATGACATTTTTTAACCCTATTTGATTTTCATCACCTTTAAACGTAATGTTATACGGGCCACCTGCCTCTGGAGTATCTATTTCTAATTTCCATTTGGCATTTATGGTGGTCTTTACCTTATATTCTTTATTATCCCAACTTGTAAAAACAGTCACTTCCTCACCCGTATTTCCCCATCCCCAGAACAAAACTTTTTCATTCCGTTGTATCACCATATTATCGGAAAACAGGTTGGGCAATTCAATTTTCGCCCAAATCGATTGGCATGACAACATCAATAAAAAAGCAACAATAAAAAATCTAAATTTCATAAAAATCGGATATTAGTTGGATCAAGATTTAAATATACTATTTTCTTAAAGTACCCCAATACTATAGTGTTAATTGTAATCATTTAAATATCTTTAGAAAGCGAACCGAACCTAAAAGCTATGTACATGAGAAACAATTCTATAAGCCGGAGAAAATTCATTAAAAATACTTCTAGTCTAATGGCCCTATCTACCATTGGAGCATACGGACTAGATTTTGCTCATAAGGAAAAAACCTTTAGAGTGGGGCTAATAGGTACAGGTTGGTATGGAAAGAGTGATCTTTTCCGGCTTATGCAGGTTACGAACGTTGAAGTAATTTCCCTGTGCGATGTAGACCGGCATATGCTGGAGGAAGCGGGTAAATTGGTTGCGCTTCGCCAAAAATCAAAAAAGAATCCCCGTCTGTACACCGATTATAGAAAGATGCTAGCCGAAAAGGATTTAGATATTGTTCTTGTGGGAAGTCCAGACCATTGGCATGCTCTGCAGGGTATAGATGTCTTAAAATCCGGAGCTCACCTCTATCTTCAGAAACCCATAAGTGTAGATGTAATGGAGGGGGAAGCCCTTGTTGCCGCAGCAAACAAATACGGAAAAGTTGTGCAAGTGGGTACGCAAAGAAAGAGTACACCCCATTTGGTAGAAGCTAAAAAGAATATTGTAGATGCTGGATTACTGGGTAAAATCTCTCATGTAGAAATTTGTTGTTACTACCATATGCGAGCCAATGGTAATCCGCCTGTTGTGCCGGTACCTGATTTTTTTGATTATGATATGTGGACAGGCCCAGCCCCCTTGAGACCATTTGACGGTTTACCTCACAGACGCTGGTGGCGTACTTTCATGGAATATGGTAATGGTATAACGGGTGATATGTGTGTACATATGTTAGATACCGTACGGTGGATGCTAGATTTAGGTTGGCCAAAGAAAATAAGTGCTACAGGGGGCATTTATGTTCAAAAAGAAGGGAAGTCCAATATTGCAGATACACAAACTGCCGTTTTTGAATTTGATGAGCTTGATTGCATTTGGAACCATAGGTCTTGGGGAACACCTGCCGACCCTGAATATCCTTGGTCTTTTAAACTTTATGGAGAGAACGGAACACTCTCCGGAGATGTAAAAAAGTATGATTTTGTACCTCATGGTGATGGTAAGAAAATACATGGCGATGTTATCTACGAAAGAGAAAAGTACCCGGAGGACTTAACAGAAAAGGATATTGAACTACATGCAGCACCGGCCACAAGGGCCCATATGCTAGATTTCTTACAAGCCATAGAGCATAATACACTGCCTGTAGCCAATATTCAAGAAGCCCATATTTCTACTGCTAGCTGCATCTTGGCCAATATGGCCATGGAACTAAACAGGCCATTGGTTTATGACCAAAAAGAGTTATCCGTGGTAAATGACCCTGAAGCAACAAAACTTCTTCAGCGTGGTTATAGAGAAGGTTGGGAACATCCGCTTCCGGAGATGTTCAAGGGGTAAACATTTTCCTGATTCCTAGAGAAAACCTATGTCGGTTACAATTTTTATTATAAAACCGATATCAAAATATGGGTTTCTCAAAGTATACACCTTGCAACCTTAATATCCTTATTTTTAGATAATTTTGAGACAAATCTTACTTGTCTAAAGATATAATTCTACATCTTTGCCACTATAAATAAAAACCATTAGAACTCAGCATTATGAAAAAATGTTTGATTACAGGAATTACAGGTCAAGATGGAGCATACTTGGCTGAATTTTTACTAAAAAAAGGATATCAAGTTCACGGACTAAAAAGAAGATCTTCTCTTTTTAATACTGACAGAATTGACCATTTATACCAAGACCCACATGTTGAGGGAAGAAACCTTCATTTGCACTATGGCGATATGACCGATAGTACAAACCTTATACGTCTTATTCAAGAGATTCAACCAGATGAAATATACAACTTGGCCGCAATGAGCCACGTTGCCGTTTCTTTCGAAACTCCAGAATATACTGCAAATGCAGATGGTATAGGTACATTACGTATCCTAGATGCCGTACGTCTTTTGGGTCTGGAGAAAAAAACAAGAATATACCAAGCTTCAACTTCTGAGCTATACGGAAAGGTACAAGAAGTACCACAATCGGAAACCACTCCGTTCTACCCTCGTAGCCCATATGCTGTTGCAAAAATGTATGCATATTGGATTACTGTAAACTACCGTGAGGCATACGGAATGTACGCATGTAACGGTATTCTTTTTAACCATGAATCTCCTATTCGTGGAGAAACTTTTGTTACTCGTAAGATTACAAGAGCCGCTTCCAGAATTGCATTAGGTCTTCAAGACAAAGTTTATTTGGGTAACCTTGATGCCAAAAGAGATTGGGGCCATGCCAAAGATTACGTTAGAATGATGTGGATGATCCTTCAAGCTGATGAAGCTGAGGATTGGGTAATTGCTACTGGCAAAACTACGACTGTTCGTGATTTTGTAAAAATGAGTTTTGCTCAGGCAGGAATAGAAGTTGCTTTCTCAGGTGAAGGTGTTGATGAAATAGGAACAGTAGTTTCTTGCAGTAACCCAGATTACCAAGTAGAAATAGGAAAAGAAATCGTTGCTGTAGATCCAAGATACTTTAGACCTACGGAAGTTGATTTGCTTATTGGAGACCCAAGCAAAGCAAACAACAAACTAGGATGGACTCCTAAGTACGATTTGAAGGACTTGGTTGAAGATATGATGCAAAGCGATTTAAAATTGATGAAGAAAGACACCTATCTTAAAGATGGTGGCTATCGTATCATGAACTATTTTGAATAGCATGAACAAAGACGCAAAAATTTATATTGCAGGACATAGAGGTCTTGTTGGTAGTGCCATTCTCAAAAAGCTGAAAGCAGATGGTTTTTCAAATTTTGTTTTGAAAACACATGCTGAACTTGATTTGACGGATGCTAACGCCGTTGCCACATTTTTTGCCGAAGAAAAACCAGAATATGTTTTTCTTGCTGCGGCTAAAGTGGGCGGTATTGTTGCCAATAACACCTACAGGGCAGATTTCATTTACGCTAATCTTATGATTCAGAATAACGTGGTTCACCACAGTTATTTAAACAACGTAAAAAAACTGTTATTCCTGGGAAGCACCTGTATTTATCCTAAGGAGTGTCCTCAACCCATGAAAGAAGATTACCTTCTTACGGATACTTTGGAGTACACCAACGAACCATACGCCATTGCTAAGATTGCAGGTATCAAATTGTGCGAGAGCTACAATTTACAGTACGGAACAAACTTTATTTCCGTTATGCCTACAAACCTCTACGGCCCCAATGATAATTTCGATTTAGAGAAATCGCACGTGCTACCCGCACTAATTCGAAAAATGCACTTGGGCAATGCTTTAGAGACGCAAGATTGGGACAACGTTAGAAAAGATTTGAACGAACGTCCAATCGAAGGTGTGGACGGTAATGCTAGCGAATCCGATATCTATACTATTCTTGAGAAATACGGTATTAAAAAGACCGGTGACGAGATTAGTGTGGAAATTTGGGGGAGCGGCAAGCCTATGCGCGAATTTCTTTGGTCCGAAGATATGGCCGATGCGTGTATATTTATCATGAAAAGCAGAAATTTTGAAGATACCTATGCTACTGGTGAAAAAGAGATTCGCAATACCCATATCAACATAGGTACAGGTAAAGATCTTTCAATTCGTGAGTTGGCAGAATCAATCAAGGAAATGGTAGGGTTTAAAGGTTCTTTAAATTTTAATGCCGATAAGCCAGACGGCACCATGAAGAAATTAACCGATGTCTCCAAACTGCATGGTTTAGGTTGGAAACATAACATTGACCTTAAAGAAGGTATTGAGAAAATGTACAGCTGGTATCGTTCAGCATAACTGCTCAAAATCTATTGATATAAAAATCCCGCTAACCAATTGGTTAGCGGGATTTTATTTTTTGATAAAGTATATAAAATTACTTTTCTAAACTAAACCAGTATCTTTCCAACTTTTAGAATTGGCCGAGTTGATTACAGCTTCACAAACTTTTTGTGTCATTAGAGCATTCTCAAAACTAGGTTCACAAGGCTCCCCTGTTTCCAAGCTCTTTAAGAAATCGGCTACTTGGTGTACAAATGAGTGCTCGTACCCGATAGACGTACCAGGAATCCACCATTTATCCATATAAGGCTGATCACTGTCCGTAATCAAGATTCTTTTCCATCCTCTTACTATGGCATCATCTGCATGCTCATACATTTCAAGATAGTTCATATCATGTAGATCCCATCGTAGCGAAGCGTGTTCCCCATTTATCTCTAGAGTATTCAAAGCCTTGTGACCACGTGCATAACGAGTTGCCTCAAACAAACCTAAAGCTCCGTTCTCAAAATGACAATGAAAAATACATGCATCATCTATAGTCACTTTTTGAACTTCCCCGGTTCCTTGGTGTACACGTTCCTTAATGAATGTCTCCGTTACGGCTGATACATCCTTTATTGGTCCATTTAACCACATAGCACTATCTATACAATGCGCCAATAAATCTCCCGTTACCCCGGAACCTGCTGCTTCGGCATCTAAACGCCATAAAGCCTCGCCGCCTTGGGGCAGTTCCGGATTAATGGTCCAATCTTGCAAAAAGTTAGCCCTGTAATGGAATATCTTGCCCAACTTACCGGAATCTACAATTTGTTTGATCAAGGTTACTGCCGGAACACGACGGTAATTATAAAAAACCGTGTTAGCTACGCCTGCCTTTTTAATAGCATCTACCATTGGCTGGGCTTCAGCAATGGTACGGGCCAAAGGTTTTTCACAAAGGACCATTTTACCGGCCTCGGCTGCAGCAATAGCAATATCGGCATGCATATCATTGGGAGTACAGATATCGACAGCGTCAATATCCTCTCTGGCAATAACCGCTTTCCAATCGGTTTCATAAGATTCAAATCCCCATTGCTCAGCAAAAGCTTTTACCTTTTCCTCAGTTCTGGCACACACCGTTTTTAAAACTGGGCGGTATTCAAGTTCTGGAAAAAAATCACCACTACGTTTGTAGCCATTTGTGTGCGTCCTTGCCATTAAACCAGTTCCTATCAATCCTATACGGAGTTCTTTTTTGTGTGCCATTTGCTGTAATTTTAAGTTTAAAAAATGTTCATATTCATTTATATCAAAGGCCTTAAAACCTCTTCTATGTAAATACCATCTTTTAAAGTAACCCCGTCTGGATCGGTTATTGCAGCATCACATTCATCCTCTACAATAATCCACCCCTCAAAATCGGTTTCCTTTAAATACGATGTTATTCCCTTAAAGTCAATTATACCATCGCCCATTGCTGCCCATTTTCCATTATCATACATATCCTTGTAATGAACACAGTTTACCAATTCGCGATACTGTTTTATAATAGGTAAGGGATCCATACCTCCTTTGGCCATATGCCCCACATCCGGTGTGTATTTGATCACGTTACTATCCAGACCGTTCAATAGAATTTTATAATCCTCCTCTGTTCTATATATAGAGCCCATTGGAGAATTTGGATGATACGAACACACCACACCTTCCCCTGCCGCTCTAGTGGCAATTTCATTTACACAGGTCAATAGATTCTGTTGCCGTTCTTGCAGGTGTTCACGATCTTGCCCCGGCATTTGCACCAGTAACAATATAGCTTCCGGAAAATGTTTCATGAACTCGATCCATTGATCGGCATTTCTCTTTTCCTCATCAGTTTCCTTTGGATTCCTCCAGTCTTCTACATGACATAGAACAGTCAATTCAATATTGTTTTTATCTAAGGTCTCCTTGAAAACTTTAGGATCTGTAAACCCGTTCATGAAACCCGTATCAGGCTCAATACCTTTAAACCCCGCTTTAGAGGTTACCTCAATTATATGGTTTAATTTATTTTTATATTTTTCACCGGACATTGCCCAAGTATAGGTTTCGCAACCAATTTTTATTTTTGACATTGCTATATTATTTTTTGTTAGGATTGGATGGGTCATTTATAAAACGATAGGTATTACCCGTAAACGTTCTAAACATAACCTGACTTAATAGTTGGCTTTTAACCAGTTCAACACTCTTGGATTAAAATCGTCCAATTTCTCCCAATGGAAAGCGTGACCTGCATTATCGTAAAGATGGAGCTCACTATTTGGAATTCCCTCAGATACCTCACGCACCATCCATTCTGGCACGAACATATCCTGCTTACCTCCTATTATAAGCGTAGGCGATTTAATTTGGGATAATTGTGCCACCACGTTGTGACTAATACAGGCTTCTGCCTGAGCTTCCAATCCATGTAAGGGTTGTTGAATAGCTTCTAAACCAGCACCTTTTTGGCCACTTAGCAATCCTTCAAATTCGGCATCATCATCAAAAGTGGGCTTGTCAAAAATGAGCAACTGCATAAAATTAGCAAACTGCTCCGGCCTTAGATGCGCCTTTATATGTGTAATGTGCCTAAATATAGCTTCACCCTTTCTATCGCAACTGGCCCAAGGACACATAGCTACCATAGCCGAAACCTTTTCAGGGTGCCTAATAGACATCTGCAAGGCTATAGCTCCTCCCATGGAAACCCCTACAACAGCTGCACTAGTTATGTTCAAT
This sequence comes from Zobellia sp. 1_MG-2023, assembly GCF_030549125.1. Lineage (NCBI taxonomy): Bacteria > Pseudomonadati > Bacteroidota > Flavobacteriia > Flavobacteriales > Flavobacteriaceae > Zobellia > Zobellia sp. 1_MG-2023. The sequence continues at coordinate 81,137 of NZ_JAUOSY010000010.1, forward strand.
GCATCTAGAAGCGCCGCACTGTCATCGGCCATTTGAGCCGTGGTATAAGGACCTTCCGGTTTATCGGACAATCCCACCCCGCGATTATCAAAAAGTATACATTGGTATTCCTTTTCCCAATGAGAAACATGCTTTTCCCAAACTGCAGATGCAGCCGTAATACCCATTATTAAAAGTAAGGGCTTGCCCTCTCCTCTTATTTCGTAATTTAACTGAACTCCGTTAACTGTAACAAATGACATAGTTTTTATCTTTTTTGTTGTTAGTTAGCTCCATCCATGTAATTCGCGAACCTTAATAAGGGTTGCCAAAATATCGTTCCAAGTCTGCTGTTTTAGCATCACATCATTATCAAACATGCAACCATCCCAACAAATATGTTTAACCGCTTTTGTCAATTCGCCATTTCCGTCTCTTAACCAGAAGCCGGCATCCTTAGCAACATCTAATTTACCGTTTGGATCCGTAGCCAAACAATGACGCCCTGTTTTATCATGTGAACCGGTACCATGTACCGTTCCATCATTTTGGGCCACATGAAAATCTATGGTCCATGGTCTTAAAGCATCCGTAACGGTTTTAAGACCCGCTTCCAATGTTTTTCTGTCCGACCAATCAAAATTTTCAGGTAGAATCCTATCTTCTGGCGCGTTATAGCCCAATAGATATAATAAGGTATGAGACATATCTGCTTGAAAACCAATATTGGGTCTATCTACAGCTTCTAAAGTTTCTACCATAGCCTTCCAGCTATGCATTCCCGCCCAGCAAATCTCACCTTCTGCAGCTAATTTCTCATCATAATCCGCAGCTACATCACATGCCTCACGAAAGGTTTTAGCAATCAATTTGGTATTGTTTACTGGATCCTTGGCCCAGTCTTCCGGACTAGAGGCAGAATCTATTCTAATAACACCATATTGTCTTACACCGTGCTCCCTGAAAATTTTTCCAAAATGACACGCACGTTGCACCATAGCTACAAATGTCTTACGGTCCTCATCCGAACCCAAGGTAGGTCCGCCCCAAATAGGTGCGACCAATGTGCCAATATTCAGATTGCGACCAGCAACCTTATCCGCAAGTCTTTTAATGTCATCATCAGAACTATGAATATCAACATGAGGATCAAATAACCCAATATCTATTCCATCAAACTTAATACCGTTAACTTCTGCATTTGCAGTCATATCAAGCATTTGATCAAACGAAATAGGCGGTTCCGAATCTGGTCCTTTACCAACAATACCGGGCCATGAGGCATTGTGGAGTTTTGGAAAAGTGTTGTCTTTCATACTTCTGTTCTTTTAAATTATACGTATTTACTTCTTTAATTTAGCGCAATTTTAAACGTAAAAAATACACTTGCTCTAAAATACGGTTTATTTATAATTTAAGGTCAGGATTTTTTGGTCCAAAATGTTTTAACATTACAATAGGATCGGTTTTACTATGGTTTACGATGGTAACACCTTCTTTTGCTGCTTTTTCAGTTACAAAATATTCATCATGTGTTAATTGTCCGTATCTAATAAGTGATGGGGTCTCTATATCCCAAACACCCATCTTACCATGGCCTTGCATCATAATCATTCCATAGCAGGCACTATCCTTAATGGTGACTGTTTGCCCTGGCAGAACCGTCAATTCTTTGGCGCTAAAAGCATCGGAACGGTAACAGATCCATTTATCAACATAACCCTCTGCCTCCATTTCCTCCAAAGGCTTCACAGGAATAGGCCTCATAAAACGCGTTTCCAACATATTGGGGTCCGTATTCAATTCCCAATCTATTACTTCCATAAGCTGGTCAAAATCGCCTTTTCTATCCTCTGGAGTTCCGTTCCACAACAGTTCTTCTGGAATAATAGCTTCATTTACCAAAGATTGGTACATAGCAAACACATCGGATGCTTTTTGCGGTTCGTAGGTACACATACTACCTGGAGCGTGAAGCATTCCCGGTGGCACATCCCAACCCGTTCCTGGTTCCAATCTAAAGGCCGATGAAAAGTTTGTTATCTTGTTATCTCCTTTGGTAAAATTCTTTAGACATTCTTTTATCTCCTCTTTCGTCGTACCGGGAGTTATCCCGAAAAAAGTGTACGGAAAATCGCCTCCATGGTTATTTACCTGAGGTGGAAAATAATATGCTTCCGGTTTTCCCTTTTGACCAATTTTGGCCGCATGCTCATCATTATGGTGAATGTGATGTGGCAACGGCCCCATATTATCAAAAAACTTGGAATACATAGGCCAACTTTGGTACTCGTTCCACAGACGGTCTCCAATAATCTCACCTTTTAATTCATCAATAACATCTTTTAAAAGAATCTGTACTTCTTTGCCATCTTCTTCAAAAACAACCGGACTTAAACCTTCGTTCTCTCCGGTTAACGGTCCATTTTCCGCAGGTGTCGTTGAAGAAAACCAACGTTCATCTATACCTCCACGCTCTCCTCCCAAAACGTAATAATCATCTGGATGCAATTTTATCCTTCTACCCGGAACACAAAAAGAACGCGGTACCCAAGTTGGTGCCAAACGTAAAATTCCCTGTCCCTGCTCCAAAGCCTTTCTAGCCGATGAATTTGCCATAGTATTCAATATTAATTTTATAAAAAAGATGTTATAAATGTTTCTATTTTTTCCGGTGATAACACTTCCAATTCCAGTGAGTAGCTTCTACTTTCATTGGGTTCCAACAAAATAAGTGTACCATCTTCCCGTGCCTTATTTTGTCCTACCGGCGGATTTGTTGCCGGCTCTAAGGCCGTAACATATTCATTTTTGCCCCAATGTTGCCAATTGATCAACCAGGGTAATTGTTTTTTAGGAAAGCGAAGTGATACGGCCAAATTGAGTTTTTTATTATAAATTCCGCAGTGGCAATTTCCTTCAGTATCCGCTTCTGCATCAATAAAAGCAACATCCTCTCCTGTTCCGGAATGTGCCTCTAAAGGCTCTGGGCATTTTCTAAAGTTCACTTCGTCCTTAAATATTTTACGCCCAGAGTCCGGTGTTGGGGATTCCCAGTTGCCTTTCCAAAGTAAATCTGTGCCTTCATCCACCAATGGCCAACCAAAATTTACGTGATACAAGAGCATATGTGGCGCCATTTGATTCCCGCGATTAAGCACCTCATCATGAACGTGAATTTTAGCTTCACCCAATTTCCCTGAAATAGTTCTTTTCAATTCCAAGATGGGTCCAAAAACCTGAGCTTCCCGAACAATACCGGTGATACTCATTTCCATTTTCCCCGCAATTGGGTCCGGCTGAACAATAGATATAATTTCTGCAGGCGTATTACTTATAAGGCCATGAAGCCCTCTTGCGCCATGTTCATCCTCCTCTGGTCCGCCCACATGCGATAGTCCGCAAGTGGTTAAAAGTCCGCCGCCAAAATTCCGTATCCAGCCCATTCCCTTGTCTGAAAATCGTTCAGGAGGAACTACTCCAGTTTTGCTCAACCAAGCCAAACTATGTTCTTTATAAAAGGCATCTGCAATATCCATCCCACGATCAAGAACGACCTTGTATCTTAGCCCTGTTCCTGTATTGATCCATGCAATGCGTGTTCCTCTCCCTAAACCATTATCAAGGACAGAAGTCTCAATACCACCAACCTGAGCGGTATTCCCAATCTTGTCTTTACCTTTATATATAATTTTTTCCGTGAGCATTGCGAATATAATTCTGACTTACCAAATCTCTTATTCCTTAGTGAAAATTTCGTTTTTGGCATCACCACCAGCAATGAGGTACGCCAATAAGTCTTTCACCTCATCATCACTCAAACGATTGATCGTACCTGGCGGCATCAATGAAACCGATGACATTTTAGTACCCAATACCTCCTCTTTGGGAATAGTCCTAAGAACATCAGGCGCATACGGATTCTGAGAAATCGTATAATTTTCCCCTTCCTCACCAATTAATCTACCCACAATAGAGTTTCCATCCTTAAGCATAAAAACCGTGGTGTTGTACTGATCTGAAATTACATCACTTGGATCAATAATAGCTTTAAGAATATCTTCCGCAGAAAACCGAGTACCGATTTGGGATAATTCCGGGCCTATATTCTCTCCTTCGCCACGCATACTATGACACGTAACACAATTGGTTGCCAAAAACATGTTCCTACCGGTTTCAAAATTTCTGTTCTGCAAACCATCGGCCAATAAGGGTGCTATATCCTTTTCTTCCCATCTCTTGCCAGGCCCTTTAGGCTGCACCGCACTGGAAACCAACTCGTTTCCGGATTTACTCAGCAATGAATCTCCTGACATTTGATTGTAGAATTCCTTTTTATTCGCAGCCACGTGGGTCAACGCTTTCTTCCTTGCCTTATCTATAAAACCAATATAGCTACGGCCCGCTTTAAATGAAAAAGCTTTATAAAACCATTTGAAATATTTTTCTCTTAACTCCGGCGTCCAACCTACTGTGGCATCCTGTAATACCAGACCATAATATGTATGCTGTGCCAAAGGCATATTTTTTAGGGTTTCGGCGATGTCCATTCCATACTGCGGATTTCGTAAAATCAAATCTGCCGCATCCGTGGCCGTATTTGCCATTACCGAAGCATTTTCCCCTTCTTCGGATTCCAATAAGGCAAGTGTTTTTGAAATCACCGAGGCATCATCCACAAATACCAATGTTTTGCTCAACAATTGATTTAACACGTCCTTATCCGCTGGATAGTGAGCTGAAAGATATCCGCTGATTTTTCTTTTAATATCTGCATTAGGTTTCCCAAAACGCGCTAAAGTAAGCTCTATGGCACGAACCAAATCTACTTGGTTTTGCTCAGAGAGACTTGCATAATCAATATGTACCAAAGAATTCAATAGTTGATCACGCTGACTTTTATCTCCCTGTCTAGCCAAAGCAACGGCAGCATGAATCTTTCTAACCGCATTAGTTTCCGCATAAACTTTTTCCTGCCAAGTGCTTACAGGTTGATGTTCTACAGCAATACGGGCAGCATATTGAATAAAACGGTCTTTACTATTTAAATAAGGCCAAGCAAAATCTAAAGCCCCATCCTTAGGAGCACCGTGATAAGTCTCCAATTTTTTACGGATTTCGTTTTCCTTATTAGGCTCCAAATTCGCAACGGTCCCCGTTAGTTTATCTGAATTTTTATAATAAACACGATACAGGTCTGATTCTAACCTACGTCCTCCGGTCATAAAGTACATGGCTCCGTCCGGGCCAATAACCCCATCCGTTAACGGAAGTGGAATTCCAGATAAAAATTCCTCTTTTTCACCAATATAAGATGCACCATTAGCTTTCATTTCAATGGCATAAATAATCCCGAAACTCCAATCAAACGCAAATACGCTATGTTGATATTTTTCAGGAAACTTAGCTCCATTTCCATGCATTACATTAGTAGGTGACCCTTGACCTATATTAAGTACAGGAGGTATGTTGTCCGGATACGCAGCAGACCATTTACCATTTCCTGTTCGCCATCCAAATTCCGCTCCGCTTGTAACATGGCAAATTCGGGTGGGGCGATACCATGGCATTCCCAAATCCCATTCCATATCCGAGTCATAAACGAACATATCTCCCAATTCATTGAACGCCAAATCAAACGGATTTCTGAAACCTGAAGCCACAAGCTCCCATCGTTTTCCCTCAGGGTCAAGATTTGCCACCCAACCGCCGGGAGCCCCACGATCATTGGCATGCCCACGAGGGTCTTTAATTTGAGGAAACAAATTGTCATCCTGCCAGTTGTTAGGAAGACGATATCCTTCCATCTCCGGTAAGTCTGTATGGTTACCGGCTATAACGTATAGCGACTCCCCATCTGGAGAAAGAACTATACTGTGAGGGCCATGCTCTCCAGCCCCGTCCAAAGCCTTTAAAAGTGTTATTTTGTCGTATTGATCATCATTATCCGTATCCTGTAAACGATAAAGGCCACTAGTCTTTTCAAAATCATCACTGCCCCTATGGTTTACCATTACATAAAGGCTATTGAAAGCGTATAATAACCCTTGGGCATAACCCATTTGTATTATGGAATCTGCTACTTTCGCTTCCGTTTGAATTTTAAGCTTTTCTATTTTTGGTGTAAGATTGTCCGCTCCTATTGGTGCAACTTCCATTCTGTACAAAGCACCGTATTGATCTGAAGTAATTAATCTTCCCTTATTATCAAAAGTCATGGCCACCCAAGACCCCATATTATTATCTCCAGGACTATATAAATGTTCTGCATCAAAACCTGGCTGTAATTTTAGCTTTGCTATTTTCGGGTTATCGGACTGAACCGTTTCACCTTCGTTTTTTTTATCGGACGTACAGGAAGTAGCTAAAATCAAAACACTACAAAGGAGAAGATTAAGCTTATTAATCCTTAAAAAATTTATAATCATTTTAAGTTTTGTTTAAATAGAATATAGGTTCATTAAAGAACCGATAATTCTATTGAGTTGAGTTGGTGTTTTAAAAACATGGCTATAACTTTACGGTTATTTTTATGTTTCTAAGTCCCTAAAACTAATGAAGCATTTTTTCTTTACTATCCTGTAGTGTACTGCCCAACAGTACTGAAAAACTTTAAATTAAAGTTAGAAAACTGATAACCAATCAGGTAAACACATTACTCTAGAATTTAGAGTTAGTAGTATTAACACTTCTATGGGTTGCTCCAAAAAGATTTTAAGTTATTCTTTCTAGGAAATAGCATTTTCCCTAAATCTTTACATTGCACTATTCTACCGTTAAAATTAATATTTTATAATATTTGAGGTAATTTTGTATATTTATGAAAATTTATGCTCGCCTAAAAAACGAATTCTTGAAAATTACGCCTCAAAATTCGTTTTATTATGGGTATCCCTGACGAAAGAAATAGACTATGAAGCTGACGTACAAACAAACCGAAAAACGACCCGAAAATTCCTTTTTAGCTCGGCAAGACCGCTTACCATGTATAGAACAGAACTGGCATTTTCATAAGGAACTAGAACTTATATACTTTATAAAAAGTAGCGGCACACGTTATGTAGGTAATTCTATTGGAAGCTTCTCTCCGGGAGAACTGTATCTCATTGGCAGCAATATTCCCCACCTGTTCCGCAACCATAAGGAGTATTATAACGACCAACAGGAAACCGAAGCGGTTAACCTGATCGTAATAAAATTTGAACCTAACTTTTTGGGAAGCGACTTTTTAGACCTTACCGAATCCAAGCGGTTAAAAAATCTTTTTCAACAAGCGGAAAGAGGTATAAAATTTTCCGAATCCGCTACCTATATGGTTCACAACCTTATCCTAGGCTTGGTCGGGGACCAAGGTCTTTCCAGCATTGTGGGGCTTCTAAAAGTTCTTGATACACTATCTATAAGTGAAAATTATGATTTGCTCTGCTCAGAAGTAATAGCCAACACTTACAACAGCAATGAAAAGGACAGAATGCGTAAAATCATAAATTTCTTGACCGAAAATTTTGAAAAGAAAATAGAATTGGAACAAATTGCCTCTATAGCACACATGACGCCAAATGCATTCTGTAGATACTTCAAAAAGAAAACTAGAAAATCGTTTACGCAATACTTGAACGAAATACGTCTTAGAAATGCTTGTAAGTTATTGATTGAGGGAGAAATGCAAATCTCAACCGTTTGTTATCAGTCAGGTTTTAATACGCTCACCAATTTCAATAGACAGTTTAAAGCTTTAATGAACATTACCCCAACCGAGTATATGCAAAAGTATAACGAGAAAAAAGAAGTTGTATAAACTCTTATATGTCTCAAAAAGCACAAGTGGGGTTACAATAGTGCCTATAATGGTTAATGTACGCATTTTCACGATGGTATATTTCTGCTATTTTTGTTTGGATAGCCTGCCTACCTAACTTAAAAATGACCTTGTGACCAGCCTAATATTTTTACTCCTTTGCATTGTTCTGCTCATTGTTGCGGTAACTGTATTTAAAGTACACCCTATTCCCGCCTTACTTATTTCAGGGTTGATTCTAGGGCTAACAACAGGGAGCTCTGTAGAATTAGTAACAGAGAGCTTATTAAGCGGTTTTGGAAATACTCTAAAATGGATAGGACTCATTATTCTGTTTGGCACGTTACTGGGTGAAATTCTAGCGCAAACCGGTGGTGCAGATGTCATAGCCAATACCATTATTAATTTATTCGGTACCAAGTACCTTCCGTTAAGTATGGCCGTAATTGGCTTTTTGATAGGAATTCCGGTTTTTATGGATGTGGCCTATCTGACCTTGCTCCCTACCATATTCGTCCTCTCAAAAAAATCAGGCCATTCAGTACTTACCTTAGGACTTTCATTGGCCATTAGTCTTACCGTAGCCCATGCCTTGATTCCACCTACCCCAGGACCTCTTGCGGTAGCCGCCATTCTTGAAATTAATATTGGGGATATGATTCCCATTAATATTGTGGTAGCTCTAGCTGCGATAGCCGGTGGGTTATTATGGATAAAATTGAACAAGAAAAATCTTGCCCTGAAATTACCGGACACGAATACGGGCGAAGCATCGCAAACCAAAGAACTAACGGGGTTCAAAAAAGTGTTGCCTTTTGCAGCCTTATTAGTGCCATTGTTCCTTATGTCCATAGGCACTATTTTCCCTTCGGAAAACGGATTCATTGCATTTATAAAAAACCCTGTATGGGCACTTCTCATAGGCCTACTTTTTGCATTACCTTTGCTTCCTAAAGAGAATTTTTCTACCCGTTTAAATTCATTTTTTACAACTTCGGGAGAAAAATCAGCTATTGTTATTCTTATCACCGGTACTGGTGGTGCTTTTGGACAGGTAATCAAAGACACAGAAATAGTAGGTTCTATGTTTTCCAATGCGGGAGATATTGCTGCAATGGGCATAGTTATACCTTTTCTATTAAGTTTCCTTTTTACGACTGTTACGGGATCAATTACAGTTTCGCTTATCACTACGGCATCTATTGTTGCACCACTGGTTTCCAACGGCACATTGCACCCTACCTTTACCGCCGCGGCTATTGGAGCCGGTTCTCTTGGTATTATTCACGTAAACAGCAGTTTCTTTTGGCTATTTAAAGAAGTACACGAAGTGTCTGTTTCTCGATTGCTAAAATCATTTAGTCTACTATCCGGTGTAGTCGCATTAAGTGGCGGACTTTTAGTATTGGCATTATATTACTTTACGCAACTTTAATGCAATCACCACTAGGATAAAATAATGTTATACTAGGGTAAAATCCGGGAATCCATCACCTTTATATTGAATTTTCTTTGTGTCTCATGAAGGTTTAGAACACAATCGCCCCTTCTCATATATTCATCTATAAAATAAAAGCAACTCATATGGATACCTATCTACTGGCTATCATTTTAATATTATTTGCAAGCTTTTTTCAAGGAACTTTTGGTCTTGGCATGAAGCATATTGCACCATTAAAATGGGAGGCCTGGTGGTTAGTTCACGCATTTACGGCCATGATTGCATTCCCTATTATCTGGGCTTTGATCGTTATGCCCAACCTATTTGAAATCATTTCCCAAGCAGACAGTCAAACACTGTTCGTAGCTGCATTTTACGGTTTTCTGTGGGGCATTGGGGGTATTCTATTTGGGGTTAGTGTGGAAAAAACCGGTATTTCCATTACCTATGGCATTGTTATGGGTCTTGCGGCATCGGTAGGTTCCATTATTCCTCTTTTTCAGATTGATGGGGCCTTTGACCAACCTTCCTTTCCTATCATAATGTTAGGGGTAGCCTTGTTACTGGTAGGAGTTGCTATTACTGCAGTGGCCGGTGTACAAAGAGATAAATTGCACAATAACTCAACCACAAGTACTAAATCCATAAAAATTGGGGTACTGATTGCCGTTGCATCTGGTGTATTATCCGCTTTTTTAAACGTTGGCTTTTCCAATGCAGCACCAGTTGCAGCTATAGCCGTAAACGATTACGGTGTAGGAACACAAAATGCAAGTTTGGCTTCTTGGGTGGTTGTTTTGCTGGGAGCGTTCGTTATGAACGGAGGGTACGCCATATATCTTTTTATCAAAAATAAATCATGGGGTGCTTATAAAGTCCCCAATAAAGGGAAAGCCTTAAAATGGGCTATTGCAGCCGGTATTTTCTGGTTTGCAGCCTTGGGTGTTTATGGTCAAGGAGCAGCGCTAATGGGAAATCTAGGCCCCGTTGTGGGATGGCCTATACTTTTAGGGCTCGCTTTGATTATTAGTAATATTTGGGGCTTTAGAGAAGGGGAATGGAAGAATGCGAACAAGCCTTTTAAAATTTTACTAACGGGACTTGCCGTTCTTATCATTGCCATTTGTATTTTAGGATACGCCAATTATTAAGCCAACCATTTTTTTTAAAACTATAAGCAATTTTATTATGAAAATCCAAAAGATTGAGCCTTTTGTAATTACATACAAACTAGATACCCCCTTCTATTTTTCGCAATGGCAGTATGATACTAGAAAAATATGTATCGTAAAAATAACTTTGGATGATGGTACTTACGGATGGGGAGAAGGATACGGGCCTGCGGAGGTCATTAAATCCGGAATAGACTTTTTTACACCCTTTCTACTAGGAAAAGGCGCATTGGAACATGAAGTCCTATGGCAAGAAATGTATAGGCGCTCTATGGATTATGCAAGAAGTGGTGCTTTCCAAGCTGCCATTAGTGCTATTGACGTTGCATTATGGGATATAAAGGGAAAGTTGCTCAACCAACCTGTATCGGTTTTATTGGGAGGTATTAAAAACCCTATTATTGAGCCTTATGCCACCGGACTTTACTTTACACGTTGCGAAAACCTTGAAGAACTTTTAGTAGAAGAGGCTCTATTTTACAAAGCCCAAGGGTTTAAAGCTACCAAGATGAAGGTTGGACTGGGTATTCAACAAGACCTAAAATACATTGCGGCCATACGCAAGGCCATAGGGCCAAGTATGCGGCTAATGATAGATTCCAACCACGCATATTCCTATAAAGAAGCCATTGAATTGGCTAGAAAGGCCGAAAAGTATGACATCTCTTGGTTTGAAGAACCGGTATCTCCGGAAGATTATGACGGTTACCGCAGATTAAGAGAAAACACAACTATACCTATTTCAGGGGGTGAATGTGAATATTTGAAATTTGGTTTTAAACGACTTTTTGAAAATGACTGTGTAGATATAGCCCAACCGGATATTTGCGCTACAGGTGGGTTAACCGAAGCCAAGCGAATAACAACGTTAGCACAAGCCTATAATAAAGATGTGGTTCCGCATACTTGGGGAACATGGATCGCTATAAGCGCCGCTATTCATTTAGTAGCCAACCTAGACAAGAATCCAGGTAGAATGTACAATGACCTTCCTACTATGGAATTGGATAGAACGGAAAATGCACTCCGCGACGAGGTTACCCTTCATAACGTAAAACTAGAAAACGGACATTTAGAAGTACCCAGAGCACCAGGTTTGGGCGTAGATGTTGACATGGACAAATTAGAATACTATTTAGATAAAGAAATACATAAAGATGGAGCAGTTAAAATTCGGTCATAAGAAATTATATATTGATGGTGAACTTGTTGAAGCCTCAAACCATAAGACTTTTAAGGTAATCTGTCCTGCGGATGAAAAGCCTACTGCTACTATTGCATGGGCCAGTCTGGAAGACACCAAAAGAGCATTGGAATCTGCACAATCAGGTTTTGAGAGTTGGTCAAAACTCCCCATACAAGAACGCTTAAATTGGATCGATAAGCTTAGGAACAAAATAATTGAAAATAGCGACTTGCTACGCGAAAGCATTATGCATGAAATGGGAAAAACTTGGGAAGGTTCGGAAGAAGACCTTACCAGTATTACCAATTCGTTACAGTACTATTCCCAAGAAATACTGAAGCGTAATGACCTTCCTATTGAAGATAAAGAAGGTACGCACGAACATCATTTTGTATCACAACCTTTGGGAGTTGCAGTTGCCTTTCTTGCCTATAACTTCCCACTTTTGAATTTAGGTTTTAAACTAGGTCCTGCACTAGCTGCTGGTTCAAGTATAATTCTAAAGCCCTCGGAATTTTCTCCTTTATCAGCTTATATTATTGGAGAGCTATGCGCGGAAATTAATTTTCCAAAAGGTGTTATAAACGTTATTTGTGGTGATTTGCAGGATGTTGGTATTCCGCTTTGCGAAAGTAAAATACCTAGATTGATTACCATGATCGGTTCTACGGAAACTGCTCAGAAGCTTATCGCACAAAGTGCAAAAACTTCTATAAAAAGATACAGCATGGAATGTGGCGGAAACGCTCCTTTTATTGTGTGTAAAGATGCTGATCTAGAATTGGCCGTTAATATTGGAACCGCTCTTAAAGTTGGCAACTCCGGCCAAATCTGTGTAGCTCCCAACCGCTTTTTTGTTCATGAATCTCTTATAGAGGAGTTTACCGCTGGTATGGTTGCAAAGTTTAAAACTACTAAACTTGGTTTTGGGCGAGAAAACAAACCGGACATGGGTCCTTTGGCCAATAAACAATCCGTTATAAATGTAAAGGGAATTGTAGAAACAGCCATTGCCCAAGGTGGTAAATTGGTATATGGCGGCAATGCGCTTGAGGGTCCCGGTTATTATTTTGAACCAACGGCAATCACCTTTGATTCTAATGATGTAGAAATCCTTCAACATGAAGTTTTTGGTCCTGTAGCTCTAATTGTTCCATTTAAAACAAAAGAAGAAGTTATTGTACTGGCCAATAATACAGATGCAGGTCTAGCTTCTTATGTGTTTTCCAAGGACAATGAAACCCTTCAATTCTTTGCCAACGCCCTAGAATTTGGAGAAGTACAGCTTAACGGGGTAAAATATGACATATACCTACCGCATGGTGGTGTCAAAAACAGTGGTATTGGAGTGGATTGCTCTACTTTTGCGCTAGATGATTATCTTGCCAAAAAAAGAGTAACCAAAGCTTTACAACACTAATGAAATTACCCGAAAAGTTTATTAGCTGCGATTGGGGAACAACCAATTTTCGGCTGCGTTTAATTGAAACCACAACGCTCAAAATCCTGTCGGAACACACGACGGATATGGGCATAAAAAAATGTTTTAGTGAATTCAAGGAACAGTCCCATTTATCTCAAAATCAGTTCTTTGAAGCATACCTAAAAGAACAGATTAAAAATTTAGATGGTACAATCAGTAATGATTATGTCATAGTAGCTTCCGGAATGCTCTCGTCCTCTATTGGCATGCATGAATTGGAATACGCCAATATGCCCTTAGCTTTTAATGGTAAGGACTTGATTAGCAAATACATTCCTTTTGATGATATGCCGGACCTATTATTAGTTTCTGGAGCTAAAACCAACGCAGATGTTATGCGGGGCGAAGAAGTTCAGGCAATTGGACTGTCTGCAGAGCTCTCTAAGTATGACAAAGGTGTTCTGTTATTGCCGGGCACGCATTGCAAGCATATAGCTTTTGAAGCAAATGTTTTTAAAGATTTTACCACGTTTATGACAGGTGAACTTTTTGACACCATTAGCAAGCACACTATTTTATCTGCTTCTTTAAGTTCAGCCCCTTGGAATGAATCTTTTAAAGATATGTTCTTAAAAGGAGTGGAAAAAGGATTGGCAGATCAGCAAATGCAATCTTTGTTCTCGATTAGGGCAAATACCCTGATCAACCAAGTTTCTGATGAGCAAAATTTTTATTTTTTATCCGGCCTAATGATCGGCGGCGAACTAGCCGGTTTAAAGAATAAAAAAGGAACGATTTTTCTAGCAGCAAGCGGTATCTACAATATATTGTATAAGCTGGCATTGGAATCGTTTTTACCAGCAGAACGGATTGTTTGCTTTGAAGAGCAAACATTGGAACAAGCATTATTAACAGGACAACAACAAATATTACAGACGTATGCAGAATAAAATATTTTCATGGGATAAATACAATCAAAACCCTATAGTAGGTATCCTTAGAGGTCTTAACACAGAAGAAGTACTTAAACTTATTCCCTCTTATATAAAAAGTGGTTTCTACACTATTGAAATTACCATGAACTCTCCTGAAGTTGCCCGGACCATTGCAACTTTGGCAAAAGAATATCCAGAACTTAATGTAGGTGCCGGTACGGTATGTACCATGCAAGATTTGACCAAAGCTTTGGAGGCAGGTTCTCAATTTATTGTAACTCCTATCATTGATGAAGAGGTAATAAAGCATTGTGTAGCCAATAAAATTCCAATTTTCCCAGGTGCATATACCCCAAGTGAAATTTACAAAGCATGGTCATTAGGTGCATCTGCGGTAAAAGTTTTTCCGGCAACGCAACTGGGCATTCAATACATTAAAGATGTTTTGGCCCCATTAAACGAGATAAAATTGTTGCCCACTGGAGGCGTTTCCTTAGATAACATTAAATCGTTTTTTCAAGCAGGAGCCGTTGGCGCCGGTATGGCAAGTTCTCTTTTTGACAAAAAAATGCTTCGCGAAGGAAATTACGAAGGTCTTGAAGAGCATTTCGCTAAGATGAAAAATGAAATCAAAGAATTTGTAAAACAATAATTTTTAAGCAAGTGGTAACAAGCTACCCATGCACATATTCGACTAAATCAATTCTTCTAAAAATGAAAAACAATAAAAAAAGAATACAACAAACTATTCTACTTTTAGCAATTACCTGTTTACCTGTATTTAGCGCTTTTGCAATGAATACACAGGGTTCAGACCCCATTGTTTTGGAAAATGAAAAGTTGAACGTTACGGTAGACTCAAAGACCGGCTGTTTTTCGGTTACCGAAAAGACTTCGGGCCACATTTGGAAATCGGACCCGTGGGAAAATGCTGCGGGTCTGTTAACCTTAACTGACTCTAAAGGAAAAAAACATACGATCAACATTTCCAAGAGCAAGAAAATTGAAGTTTCAAAAGCTTCCGATAATACCGTATCGCTTAAATTCATAGACCCTATTCTTGAAGATGGCTCCACGGCAACCGGGGTATCTATCGCCACAGAAATAAGGTTGGATGCAAAAACAGCCCAACTAGATGTAGAGGTTCTAGAGCATAATTCCGGTAATTTTAAACTATTGGACTTGCGTTACCCTGCACGGGCTTTTAGCTTAAAAACAGACGAGGATAAGGGCGCAGCTGTAATCCCACAAAAGCAGGGAGTTATCTGTCCCTCATATATTTTTCCCATGAACGGAGGGCGGTTTTGCAAATGGGACGATGCCACTTACAACAATAAATCACAAGGTTTTTTAGAGTTGTTCAACAACGGCACCGGACTTACCATGCCTTGGTGGGGTACGTATAATGAAAAATCTGCCGTAATGGGTATTGTAGATGAATCTGCCAGACCCCTCATGCAATACAATATCAATAATAACGGACAATACCTTTTTAAAGGAGAAATGTCTACATACCAACGTATTGTTTTTCTTGACCCTATCTGGAAATTGAACGAGGAAAAAGGTAAGATGCGCATGAGCTACCATTTTATTCCCGGTGGCGATTACGTAGATATGGCCAAAGAATATCAGAAGGAGGCCAAGGCCCGTGGGCACTTTGTTTCCTTAAAAGATAAATTAAAAAGAAATCCCAATGTAGATAAGCTACCGGGAGCAATATATTTTGGAATTTACGGAGGTTACCCACATTATGTAAACATGCCAGGTATGGCCTTTACTTTTGATGAGTTAAAAAATACGATCCAGACTATTCATGATGATTTAAAAGTAAATGAAGCTTTTGTGCATGCTTGGGGAACCTTTTCTAACTTTGTTCCGCACAACCACCCAATAAGCGAAGCTCTGGGCGGACCCAAAAAATTAAAGGCCGCAGTAGATTTAGCCAAATCTTATGGATACTTGTACTCATCATACCACGCCTACTCACCAATGCTGGAGAACGACCCTAACTTTACAACGGACCTTATGCAACGTGATGCCGAAGGAAAATTGATGAATACCGGAAGTCGTTGGGCACGTGTAGACCCAAAATTTCAAAAAGGACTGGCGCAAGAAAATATTGAAAACGAAATCTCATATTTAGGCCTAGAGGCCGATATTACGGATATTACTTTTGCCGCTTATCGCGAAAACGGTAAGGAAGGCCGTATTGAGCTGGCCAAATACATTGACAGCTTTAATCTAGTAAACGGAACCGAGCATGGTCAAGAACAGTGGATTCCTTACTTTGATATGTTTGAAGGAATGACCTATCTTGAAAACCGCCCACTTTCGGTCATCTCCCACCCTGCTCCGCTTTTCAATTTGGTATATCATGAAGCTATAGCCAATTTTGGAAAAATTCAAGACCCGGACAATGAGGTTACCGCTAATGGCGATTTTAGAATCAAAGCCTTAAGAAGTATGCTATTTGGCCGAGGCACCACCATATTCTTTGCACCTTACGAATTTGAAGGCATGCGCCCAATGATAGAAATGGCCAGAGATTTGGTAAGCCCTGTTCATAAGGAAACGTTCTATTCAGAATTAAAAAGCCACGAATACCTAAGTGCCGATTATAAAGTACAGAGAAGTCGCTTTTCCAGTGGTACCGAAGTAGTTGCCAACTTAGGCCCCGTAGCCCAAAAGATAGAAGATGGTACTTCCGTTCCTGGATACGGCTATAGAATAAAGATGAAAGATGGCAGTGTTAAGACCGGTCATTTTCAGGTGAGCCTGCATATGGACTAAAAAGTGTTTTTAAGAACGGAAATAAAATGGTAACAGATATGAAAAATGGTACAATAACATTAAAACAGACCAAATTGAACACCGTTTTATTCCCGTTTTTGTTGGTTACACTACTTTTTAGCAACACTTTTTTACGGGCTCAAAATCGTCCAAACGTTCTCATTATGCTTACCGATGACCAAGGTTATGGCGATCTTGGCGCTCATGGTAACCCTTATTTAAAAACACCAAACATTGAGAAAATAGGTGAACAAGGTCTTGAAATGACCCATTTCTTCTCCTATCCAAATTGTTCCGCCACTAGAGCTGCAATTTTAACGGGCCGCTATCCTTACCGGACTGGGGTTACAGGAGTTACGCAAGTGGATCACTTTATGAATACCTCCGAGGAAACACTAGCCGAGATTTTAGTTGAAAATGGTTATCGCACGGGTATTTTCGGAAAATGGCATTTGGGAGACAATGCTCCCATGCGTCCTACTGACCAAGGATTTCAAGAAGCTTTGGTTCATAAAGGCGGCGGAATAGGTCAAGCTGCAGGGCCTGCCGGCAACACCTATTTTGACCCCATTCTTGAGCATAACAATCAGCCTAAAAAGTATAAAGGGTATTGCGATGATATTTTTACCGATGCCGCTCTGGATTTTATGAGCGCGAAAAGTGATAAGCCATTTTTTACGTATCTAGCTACCAATCTCCCTCATTTTCCGCTAGAAGTACCGGATGAAAAAGCGGAACCTTATAGAAAATTGGGGCTTCATGAAGACAATGCCAAAACTTACGGCATGATAGATAATATTGACGCCAACGTAGGCAGGGTCCTAAAACAATTAAAACAGTTGGGCATTGAAGATAATACAATAGTTATTTTCCTCTCGGATAACGGGCCAAGGAACAGACGCACCAAAAACGACGTTTACCCAGGAAGATGGGTTTCAAATTTACGAGGAACCAAAACAAGTGTATACGAATGTGGCACACGTGTACCTTTCTTTGTTAGGTGGCCAAAAAACATCAAAAAGGCACAACAGAACAGCACAATGGGTGCGGTAATAGATGTATTGCCCACAATCCTGGACGTTTGTAATATTGACGCTCCACAAGGTATTAAATTAGACGGCACATCATTACTTCCGCTATGGAAAGGTGAGAAAACCAACTTTGGGGACAGGGAATTCATCACCCAAATGCATTACGGGCCAACCGTGTTCAAGTACATGCATTTTGCCGTTCGTACCCAAAAATATAAACTGGTAAGTCCACATGATGACCCACACCACATCCTGTATCAACCTAAAGACGAAGAATTAAAAGAAGTTCTGGCAAACCTAGAATTATACGATGTAGAAAATGACCCAAGTGAGCGTATCAATCTAGCCAATAACCACCCAGATATTGTAGAAAAACTTCTAGCCCGTTATGAAAATTGGTTTGACGAGGTTACTGAAGAAAGAGACTCCAAAGGCATTCAACGTATTTATCTTGGCAGCTCAATGCAGCGCTCAACCAACTTATCCCAGTTTGATTGGGGCGGCCCTAGGGTAATCTCAAAAAATGACCTTGGCCACTGGCGCGTAAAAACAGAAGCCGGCACATACAACGTAAGCTTAGACCTTCCAAAACTTGATAAAGATGGAATTGCACACTTAAAATACAAAGACGTTCATATAGAGCTTCCTGTGAGCAAGAACCAAGCAAAGGTCTCTTTCTCAAATGTTACACTTCCTGAGGGAACAGGAAACTTTCATGCCTTTATCAAAACCGCCAGACTTGCTAAAGGCCCATTATTCGTGGATGTTGAGCGGGTTGACTAGCCTTTAAAGAACTTCGCTGCTGCTTCATACACAATATTATATTATACTCAAGTACCATATTTTAATCAGTTTATTAACAAATAAGGTTAAAATAGTGCTGCAAGCGGATAAAATCTACAAATCTACTTCTAGCCTATTAGCTTTTATTTGTATGCTACGCTGCGCTACAGTTTTGTCCATATAGTTACGGATCACTATAAAAATAACGAGCAGCGTTCCATTTAAACCATCTGAATATGAAAAAAATAACCCTCTCCATTTGCGTCTTTTTGTCCCTGCTTTCTTGCAAGCAAAACGGGCCGGACAAAAACCTTGACACAGAAACCATAGCAACTAGAGACTATGCTGCCAACCTTGATACAGGAAAAGGTATTATAAATAATACCAACAGTCCGCACGTTCAATTAAAAAGTATTGATATAGGCGACTGTAGGTGGACCGAAGGTTTTTGGGCCGATAAATGGAAAGTGGCCGAAGAAACCATGATTCCTCACATGGGTGAAATCCTTAAAGGCGATATTGGTCACGGTTATAATAACTTTAAAATAGCAGCGGGACTCAAAGAAGGCGAACATAAGGGTTTCTGGTGGCACGATGGCGATTTTTACAAATGGATGGAAGCCAAAATGTACATCTACGGTGTAAATAAAGACGAAAAAATTGTTGAAGAATTAGATGAAATTATAGATGTCATTGCGCAAGCACAACAAGCAGATGGTTACCTCTCTACCCCAGCAATTATTAGGGATGACATAGACCCCTTCACCAACAGAAGATATCACGAACTATACAATAGCGGGCATTTGCTTACTAGTGCCTGTATTCATTACCGCTTAACGGGTAAGACCAACTTTCTGGATATTGCGGTAAAGCATGCCGATTATCTGTATAAATTATTTTCTCCAAAACCGGACCACTTAAAACGCTTTGGCTTTAACCAGACACAGATAATGGGCTTGGTAGAATTGTACCGTACTACCAAAGACAAACGCTACTTAGAGCTGGCCGAGCAATTCATAAATATGCGAGGTACTTATAAAATTGAAGATGATGAGACCACAAAAGGGTATCCCATTGGCGATATGGTACAAGAACGTGTTCCCCTCCGTAAGGAAACCGAGGCCGTAGGTCATGCCGTACTCGCGCTTTATTTCTATGCCGGTGCTGCCGATGTATATGCCGAAACAGGGGAAAAAGCATTAATAGATGCATTGGAGCGGTTGTGGGACAATGTTACCAACAAAAAAATGTACATCACGGGAGCCATTGGCCAAACGCATTATGGGCGTTCTTCCCGTCTAGATAAAATTGAAGAAGGTTTTATTGATGAGTATATGATGCCTAACATGACTGCCTATAACGAAACTTGTGCCAACATTTGTAACTCTATGTTCAATTACCGTATGCTTACCCTTACCGGTGATGCTAAGCACGGCGATATTATGGAACTTGTGTTGCATAATAGCGGACTATCAGGCATTAGTTTGGACGGAAAGAATTATTACTACTCCAATCCTCTGCGGAAAATTGAAGGTGCGCTAGACTATGAAAAAATGAACGTTGAGTTTCCCGAAAGACAACCTTATCTTAAATGTTTTTGTTGTCCTCCAAACTTAGTACGTACCATTGCAAAATCTCCGGGATGGGCCTATAGCAAATCCCAAAACGGAATTGCGGTTAACTTATACGGAGGAAACGAATTGAACACGACCCTATTGGACGGTTCAACAATAAAACTTACGCAAAAGACAGATTACCCTTGGGACGGTGCCGTAAAGATTACAGTTGATGAATGTAAAGCCGATGCTTTTGATGTCCTCCTTCGTATACCTAGCTGGGCAAAAGGAACCCAAATTAAGGTAAATGGAACAAAAGTAGCCGATGCCGCTCCGGGTACATTCGCCAAAATTGAAAGAAAATGGACTGCTGGTGACGAAATTACCATTGATATGCCCATGGAGACCAAGTTCATAGAAGGTCACCCTCGCATTGAAGAAGTTCGAAACCAAGTAGCTCTAAAAAGAGGCCCGGTTGTGTACTGTATAGAATCAGCAGATTTACCCGAAAAAACAGATATCACCAATGTTTATCTTTCGTCCGATAAAAAACTGAATCCTACTTCCAGACCGGATTTCTTGGGAGGTGTTACCACTTTGGAAGGTGAAATTTTAATTAGAAAAGACAAACCTGGTGAAATGTACCAAGAAGTAAGCTCTCCTAAATTTCAATCTTTTAAAACCAATTTTATACCTTACTATGCTTGGAGCAATAGAGGTCAAGGAGAGATGACGGTTTTCCTTCCTGTAATCTGGAATTAGCATCTATAATGGCTCATAACATCTTAACTTAAACTTTTCTTATGGGTTCTTATAAAAAGAATGCTTTTACGTACGCAACTATAGTAGCTATGGGCGGTTTTGTCTTTGGGTTGGACGCCGCTTTAATATCCGGAACTATAAAATTTATTACACAGGAATTCTCGCTTACCGATTTAGAATTGGGATCGGTAGTGGGAGCCCCCGCAATGGGAGTGCTCTTGGCACTCGTTTTTGTGGGTTATGCCTGTAACAAATATGGCCGGAGAACCACTTTAATGATTGCCGCTGCCCTCTACCTTGGTTCGGCAGTAGCTTCTGCATTGGCACCCACATACGCATCACTATTAGTAGCCCGTTTTATGGGCGGTTTGGCTTTTAGTTCTATTTCTTTGGCATCTATGTACATTGGTGAAATAGCCCCTCCAAAATGGCGTGGAAAATTGGTATCTATGACGCAAATAAATATTGTTGTAGGTCTTTCCGCTGCTTACTTTATCAATTACCTCATCTTGGGTTGGGCAAACTCGGAAGCTCCATGGGTACAAGAATGGGGATTGGATACAAATACATGGCGTTGGATGCTGGGCACAGAGGTTATTTTTGCCCTGTTATGGTTCATACTTTTGTTTTTTGTTCCTAAAAGTCCAGCTTGGTTATTGTACAAAGGACGTGACCCGGAAGCCATAAGAACACTACAAAAAGTAACCCCGGAAAATGAAATTCAAGCCAAAATAACACAAATGCACTCCAGTCTTGAGAGTAGTAACCAAGACCGCTCCGTAGGCACTCAGATTAAAGAAATTTTTGGCAAACCAATGCGGGTTACCATGATTATTGCAATGACCATTGCCATTGCCCAGCAAGCCACCGGAATAAATGCCATTCTTTTTTATGCCCCTACCGTATTTGAACAATTGGGAATAGGAACGGATGCAGCTTTTGCCCAAGCCATCTATATTGGACTTACCAGTATCGTATTTACAGTTTTAGGGCTACTCTTGGTAGATAGAATAGGCCGTAGACCAATGATTATTTGGGGCATGCTTTGGATCGTGTTAAGTCTTGGGGTTTGTTTCTACGGATTCAAAACCGCCAACTACACCATTACGGAAAGTGCTATTTCAGATATGTCTTCTATACCTAATGCAGATAGGTTAAACCCTTTAATAGACATACCTTATGATAGTGATATAAGCTTTAAAGCGGCACTCATAGAAACATTGGGAGAAACAGATGCCAGAGACTACTCGGGCCTATTGTTGCAAAAAGCGGCAGATATAAATGCCCTTCTTATTTTATTGGGTATTCTAAGTTTTATAGGAGCCTTCCATTTTTCCGTAGGTCCGGTGATGTGGGTGTTATTTTCTGAAATTTTCCCTATTTCTTTGAGAGGTATAGCCATCCCATTTTTCACCTTAATCACCAGTTTTGTAAGTTATTTGGTGCAGAAATTTTTCCCATGGCAATTAGCTACCATGGGCATAAGCTCTACCCTATTATTCTATGCCATTGTGGTAAGCATTGGCTTGGTCATTCTTTATATCTATTTAAAGGAGACCAAAAACATGACTATAGAAGAAGTACAATTGGCACTGGCCACCAGACGAAAAAAATAAACAGAAATGAAACAAGCCACACCCTCAAATATAAATAGCCCGTATACCCAACTAAAAAGTCTGAATATTGGAGATTGCCAATGGACAGATGGTTTTTGGGCCGATAAATTTAAGCTTTGTGCCAATGCCATGGTACCTTATATGGGCGATGTATTATGTGGAGATGTAGGCCATGCGCTCAACAATTTTAAAATAGCCGCTGGCGAAAAACAAGGGGACCACCAAGGCATGTTTTGGCATGACGGGGATTTCTACAAATTCATGGAGGCCAAGACCTATGTATACGCCCAAACCCAAAATAATGAACTTTTAAAGGAGTTGGATGAATACATAGAAATCATTTCCAAGGCACAAGAAACAGATGGGTACCTACAGACCCAAATTCAATTGAGAGAAGGCGTAGACCGCTACGAAAACCGCAAGTACCATGAAATGTACAATACCGGTCATTTGCTCATTAGCGCCTGCATTCACTACAGGGTTACCGGTCAACGTAATTTTTTGGATATCGCTATAAAACATGCAGATTTACTGTACACCATTTTTATGCCGGACACCAAACATTATGGTCGTTTTGGCTTCAACCAGACGCAGATAATGGGCTTGGTAGAACTGTATCGTACAGTAGGTGATAAAAAGTATTTGGCTCTTGCCGAAAAATTTATTGATAACCGTGGGAAATATGAAGTAAAACATCACCCAACTACTGAGGGCTATCCTATTGGCGATATGGTACAGGAACGTACACCTTTACGGGAATCTAATGAAGCCGTGGGCCACGCTGTGCTTGCCCTATATTACTATGCAGGAGCTGCAGATGTTTATGCCGAGACAGGAGAAAAAGCCCTTATTGATGCCTTAGATCGCCTTTGGGAAAACGTTACGACCAAAAAAATGTATGTAACGGGTGCCGTGGGTCAAGCTCATTATGGCGCTTCGGTAAATCGTGATATGATAGAAGAGGGTTTCATAGATGCATACATGATGCCCAATATGACCGCCTATAATGAAACCTGTGCCAATTTATGTAACGCCATGTTCAGTTACCGCATGCTAAATTTAAAAGGCGAAGCAAAATATGCAGATATTGTTGAGCTGGTCCTTTACAATAGTGCCCTATCCGGAATTAGCGTAACAGGAAAGGAATATTTTTATGCAAATCCCTTACGGATGCTAAACAACACTAGAGATTACCATGCGCATGAAAACGTAACGGAAACCCCTAACCGAGAACCCTATCTAAGCTGTTTCTGCTGCCCGCCAAACCTGGTACGTACCATTGCCACGGTTTCGGAATGGGCCTATAGTCTTTCTGAAAACGGGGTAACCGTAAATCTTTATGGTGCCAATAATTTAGTATCGCAGCTACAGGATGGTTCTCCCATTAAAATTTCGCAAGAAACGGCATATCCTTGGCAAGGAACGGTAAAATTGAATGTCGAAGAATGTAAAGCAGATGCTTTTACCATTGGTCTACGAATTCCAAAATGGGCCAAAAACACAACACTCACACTCAACGGAGAAAAACTAACAAACTCATTAACTCCCGGAAGCTTCGCCCAAATTGAACGCAATTGGAAAAACGGGGACGTACTTGTTCTTGATATGCCAATGGAAGTTGAATTTGTAGAAGGTCATCCAAGAATTGAAGAAGTACGCAACCAAATAGCCATAAAACGTGGTCCAATAGTATACTGCATTGAATCGCCAGATTTACCTGAGAATACAGACATTCTGGATATTTACTTTAACGGAAATAAAAAGCTGGAACCTACTTATCAACCCGATTTTTTAGGTGGAATTACCACTCTTGAAGGAGAAGTCTTAATCCGAAAAGATAAAGGCGAAGGTATCTATAGAACCGTTCAAAAGCCCGAATGGACACCTTACAAAACCCAACTTGTACCCTATTTTGCGTGGAGTAATCGCGGGCAGGCCGAAATGACCGTATTCATGCCTGTGGTATGGGAAGATTAATTAGACAATTCAAAAAAACACATAAAAACAGACTAGACCAGACCAAATAGATAAAATAATGCTAATGGCAGTTAACCCGTGTAAATAGAAACATTTGTTTTAGTGCTTTATTTGTAATTCATGGAACCCTATAAAAATTCTGTTAAAAGAATGAACTTTTCTCCCAGAACTCCATGGCCTATATCATATCTCTTTAGCAATTCAGAAAAAGGCAAGTCGACACTCAATAGATTAAAAAATATCATTTTACAAAAACATAGATTAAATTTATAGCTATGATAACTCACTTAAATCATTTCAAACTATTTCTATTCGCTACAATCCTGTCTATGACGACCATCGGATTAGCCCAAGAAACTCGCCCCAACATCCTTGTTGTTCTCTGTGATGACCTTGGCTATGCCGATGTTGGCTTTAACGGTTCTACCGATATTGTAACACCAGAAATGGACAAATTGGCCAAGGCAGGAGTAATTTTTTCATCGGCCTATGTGGCACACCCGTTTTGTGGTCCTAGCCGTTCCGCATTACTAACAGGTCGTTACCCACATCTTACCGGTACACCATATAACCTGTTCCATAATAGTAGTGACAAAGACGAAGACAATATGGGGGTTCCGTTAGAGGAAACCTATATGTCCAAAGTGCTTCAACAGGCAGGTTATTATACCAGTGCCATAGGTAAATGGCATTTAGGTTCCGCTCCAAAATTTCACCCTAACAAAAGAGGTTTTGATAATTTCTATGGCTTTTTAGGTGGAGGGCATGACTACTTTCCCAAAACATACATGAAAACCTATACAGAACAGGTAAAAGCCGGTAACAAGAATATTCGTGATTATGTTTTCCCCATGGAACACAACGGAAAACCAGCAAACGAAACCGAGTATATTACCGACGGTTTTTCTAGGGAAGCAAATAACAGTATCAAAACAGCAGCAAAGAAAAAACAGCCATTTTTCATTTATCTTGCCTACAACGCCCCACATGTTCCGTTACAGGCCAAGACCGAGGATATGGCAAAGTTTGCCCATATAGAGGATAAGGACAGACAAACCTACGCCGCAATGGTCTATGCAGTGGACAGAGGCATTGGTTCCATTGTCAAAACCCTAAAAGAAACGAATCAACTGGACAATACCCTTATCGTATTTTTAAGTGATAACGGAGGTAATTTTGATTATGGTGCCAACAACTACCCGCTTAAAGGAACAAAAGGAGATACTTGGGAAGGCGGATATCGTGTACCCATGTTTTTCCATTGGCCAAAAAAACTGGCAGAAAACCAAACATTTGACCATCCTGTTTCTGCATTGGACTTCTACCCTACTTTTGCTCACTTGGCCAATGCAAAAATTCCACAGGATAAAAAATTAGACGGGAAAAACATTATAGACCATGTCATAAACAAAACGGAGCCATACAAAGATGAGATGATTTACTCGTTACGCTATCGTGAAGGTTATAACGATGTAGGTGCGCGCCAAGGAGATTGGAAGATTACGAGAATGGGCAACGAACCATGGAGACTCCATAATATTACCGAAGACATAGGCGAAGAAAAGAACCTATCCGGTAGATATCCTGAACGCTTAAAGGAAATGATAGCCAAGACTAAAGCATGGACAGATACGTTTGTAAAACCATTGTGGGTGTATTCCAAAAAAGACCTAGAACTATGGGAAAGTGGCCGTATGCCTCAATACGATGAAACGTTTGAAGTAGATAAGCTGGTAGAGTCTCCATACGAGAAATAAGACTTATCATTTAGAAAAACAAAAAGAGCCGCATAATGCGGCTCTTTTTTTATATACTCATCAGTGGTTATTTTGCTACGTTCACGGAACGTGTTTCCCTGATTACAGTTACTTTCACTTGTCCTGGATACGTCATATCCGTTTGAATTTTCTGTGAAATCTCAAAAGACAGCTGTGCCGCCTTTTCATCGTTCACTTTTTCACTTTCAACAATAACCCTAAGTTCTCTACCCGCTTGAATGGCGTACGCTTTTTGAACACCTCCAAAACCAAAAGCAATCTCTTCTAGGTCTTTTAAACGCTGTATGTACGAATCCAATACTTGTCTACGTGCTCCTGGTCTTGCGCCGCTAATAGCATCACAAACCTGAACTATTGGCGATATAAGCGTCTTCATCTCAATTTCATCATGGTGAGCCCCAATAGCGTTACAAACATCTGGTTTTTCACCATATTTCTCCGCCCATTGCATACCCAAAATAGCATGTGGGGTTTCTACCTCCGCCTCGGTATTAGGAACTTTACCTATATCATGTAAAAGTCCGGCACGTTTTGCCAATTTTGGATTTAGTCCTAGTTCGGCGGCCATCACGCCACATAACTTGGCAACCTCTCTGGAGTGCTGCAACAGGTTCTGTCCATAAGAAGAACGGTACTTCATTCTACCAACTGCACGAACCAATTCCGGGTGCAATCCATGAATACCCAAATCTATTACGGTACGTTTACCTACCTCAACAATTTCTTGCTCTATCTGCTTCTCCGTTTTCTTAACGATTTCCTCAATACGTGCAGGGTGAATTCTACCATCCGTTACCAACTTGTGCAAAGACAACCTAGCTACCTCACGACGCACCGAATCAAAGCAAGAAAGAATAATTGCTTCCGGAGTATCATCAACAATTATTTCTACTCCCGTAGCAGATTCCAAAGCACGTATGTTTCTACCTTCCCTACCAATAATCCTACCTTTAACATCATCGGATTCCAAGTTAAAAACAGATACACAGTTCTCTACTGCCTCTTCCGTTCCTATACGTTGTATGGTGTTGATAACAATTTTCTTCGCCTCCTGTTGGGCCGTAAGTTTTGCCTCTTCTACAGTGGTTTGAATGTAGGCCATGGCATCTGTTTTTGCCGTTTCCTTTAAGGACTCCATCAACTGCCCTTTTGCATCATCTGCGGAAAGTCCGGAAATAACTTCCAATTGCTGCACTTGGTTCTTATGAAGCTTTTCAAGTTCGCTCTGCTTCTTTTCAAGGAATTCTTCTTTATGGGCTACCTCCTTTAACTTAGCATCTAGCTGACTGTTAAGTTTTTTGCTTTTCGCCAATTCGTTACTTACCTGAGACTCCTTATCACGGGTACGCTTTTCAGCCTCACCAATTTTCTTATCCTTGCTAATGATTACTTTTTCATGCTCGGCCTTTAACTCTAAAAACCTTTCTTTAGCCTGAAAAATTTTGTCTTTCTTAATGTTTTCACCTTCCGTCTTAGCGGCATTAATTATGGTCTTTGCCTCGTTTTTGGCATTGGAAAGGGTTTTAGAGGCTTTACCCTTTTCCAAAAATTTTGCGATGGCAAATCCAATCGCAAGGCCGACAATCGCGGCTATTATAAGTGTTGCACTATCCATATAACTATAAATTTAGGTTTGAACGTGCTTGAGAGACCAGAACCGTACATAAAAAAGTTGTACCGCCGCAGTTACTCAAACAAATCCATAAAAAAAGCCCACATCAGAGAAGTTTTGTACAAACTCCAATAAACAGGTTTAGGGCTACAAGACTGATCAAGGATCCCTATACGAGTAGGGCCTGCTTTTACAATCTAAACTCACCCTTTTTAAACAAAATTAATGTTGAGTTTGTCAAAAGGTATTACCAATGTGGGCAGTAACTTATGTATTTTAAAGAACGTATTTATTTTAATCCAAGCTTTGAGGTCACCAGTTCATCTAGCGCTTTTAGACGCTCGGTTGCGTTAAGGGTTCCCTCGGACTGATCAATACCGCGTTGCTCTATTTTAGAGGCAAATTGTAAGGCACACATAGCCAAAACATCTTGCTTGTCCCGTACCGCGTAACTCTGTTCAAACTTTTTTGCCAACTGCTCAATGTTCTTCGCCGCCTTTCGCAAGCCTTCTTCTTGGCTTGGATCAATGGTCAAAGGATACACCCTATCTGCTATGGAAAGCTTAATTTTTAGCTTTTCTGACATGTTATTGTTTGAACATTATTCCGAAAGTTGCGCTATGCAATAGTCCAACTCCCTGATCAATGTATTTATTTTAAGCTTAGCTTCTGTTTTATTCGTATTACTGCCAAGCATTGAGTTTGCAAGCTTCAACGAGTTGTATTTCTCTTCCCACATAGAAACGGAATCCAACACCTTGTCTTTGTCTTCTTTTAGAGCGTTAAGCTCCTCTTGCAATTTAGTGTTGGATTGGTGAAGCACCTCCAACTTATGCAAAAGCTTGCTTATTTTATTTTCTAAAGAGTCTACGACTTTGACTAATTCACTCATAAATCAAACGCAATGCATTTTACACAAAGTTAACATACCTGCCCCTACTTAGCAATACTTTTTTGAATTATTCTTCAAGTAATACTTTAACCCTTTAAATAACGTTGGTTACATAAGATATATCATTTTTGATGCTCTATATTTTCAAGAATTGAAACCGTTTGGCTAATTTCGTATCTCTGTCCAAAGAATTATGAGAAAACTTTTTATAGGCCTTTTTGCATTTATCAGCGCTGTTGGCATCTCCCAAGAAAAATACCCACAAGATGCCTTTAGATCACCTGTTGATATCCCTTTGATTCTAGCGGGAACATTTGGTGAATTACGCTCCAACCATTTTCATTCGGGTATAGATATTAAAACCGAGCAACGTGAAGGTTTACCCATTTACGCCATTGCCGACGGAAGCGTAACCCGCATTAAAGTCTCTCATTGGGGTTATGGAAAAGTGCTCTACATAGCACATCCCAACGGTTATACATCCGTTTACGGACACCTTCAAAAATTTTCTCCCAAAATCCAAGAATTCATAAAGAAGCTGCAGTACAAGAAAAAATCATACGAAGTGGAAGATTTTCCCGGGTACTCCGAGATAAAGGTTGAAAAGGGAGAAGTTATCGCCTACGGCGGAAATACCGGAGGATCATCCGGCCCCCACCTTCATTTTGAAATTAGAAGCAGTATTTCCGAAAAGCCCACCAACCCTTTGCTTTACGGCTTTGATGTTCGGGATGCTACCAATCCAATTTTACAGAGGTTATATGGCTTCCCATTATCCGATGATGCTCAAATCAATCAAAATAAAAACACAACACCCCTTAATTTCAAAAGGCAAAAAGACGGTACTTTCCTGGCAGACCCTATTTATGCCGTTGGCACCATAGGGCTTGGATTTGTAGGTTACGACCGTCAAGACCTTGCGGCCAACCACAACGGCGTATATTCCGTTCAGCAAGTGGTAAACGGAAAAGTCTACACAGATTACGACCTGGAGTCCTTCTCTTTTGGCGAAACCAGATACATCAATACTCTTATTGATTATTATCACTACAGTAAATACCGCCAACGTATTCAACTATTGTACAAGGCCCCCGGAAACAAACTTAGCATTTACAACACATTAGAAAATGATGGTAAAATTGATGTTCGTGAAGGACTAAGCTACAAAGTAGAGCTGTTGATAAAAGATTTTGAAGGCAACTTAACAAAGGCTATAATACCTGTTGAAGGCAAAAAAGAACCTGTAAAAGTTGATAAAAAAGAAGAGAAGACAGAAAATTATGTCATTGCTAAAAAGCCTAATAACTATGATTTAGGTGCGGCCAAAGTATATTTCCCGGCAAACACATTTTACGACAATTTCTACATTGATTTAAAGAAAGACGATGACACGGTTAAGATACACAACGCCAGTGTTCCTGCACACCGTAACTTTACCATTACTTTTGATGTTTCTAAATATCCTGAAGCAGAGCGAAAGCAAATGTTCATTGCAAGACTTGACAGTAAATTGAGACCGTCTCACGCTTCTACCTATAAACGAGGGAATACTTTTACAACGCGCACTAGGAACTTGGGCACCTACACTTTGGCAAAAGATACCGTAGCCCCAAAAATTAGGCCCAAGAATTTTAAGGAAAAACAATGGCTGAACAATTACCACTATCTTAGTGTTCGTATTACCGATGACCTTAGTGGTATAGACACCTATTCCGCTACCATTAACGGAGAATGGATCCTAATGGAGTATGAGCCTAAAACGGCTACGCTTACCTATAATTTTGATGATGTTATCTTAGACAAGAAAGAATGCAAACTTGAAGTTACGGTAACGGACAATGTTGGTAATACTAACACCATGACCAGTACTTTTTACAGAAAATAACACCTTTTTGAAGTGCTCTAAACTTGTTATTCTTTTTTTGATATTCGGTTTTACACTTTATACGAGTGCACAGACCGCTACACTTACCGGCCTTGTTATGAACAGTGCCAACGAGCCTTTAAAAGAAGTAAACATTACCTCTGGTACAATTGGCACCTCTTCCGATACAAATGGATTTTACACCCTTCAGGTTCCCGCAGATAGGGTTATAACCGTTACCTTTTCTCATTTAGGCCATAAAAACGCCGTGCTAGAAAACTTGGTTCTGAACACAAACGAAATTTTTGAGTTCAATCCGGTTTTAAGTACAGATGCCATTCAAATTGCTGGAGTTACCGTTAGCCCCACAGGAAAAAAAATAGTGGAAGGCATTACTACCGTCAGCCCTGAAATTGTTAGGAATATACCCGGTGCCAATGCAGGTGTAGAGAATATTTTAAAATTGCTGCCAGGTGTTTCCTCTAGCAATGAGCTCAGTACACAATATAATGTTAGAGGCGGCAATTATGATGAAAACTTGGTATATGTGAACGAGATTGAAGTCTATCGTCCTTTTTTGGTTCGATCCGCACAACAAGAAGGAATGAGCTTTGTAAATAGTGATATGGTACAGAATGTGCGTTTTTCTTCGGGAGGGTTCCAGGCCAAATATGGAGATAAACTTTCCTCTGTTTTGGACATCACCTATAAAAAGCCTTCGGAAACCGGTGTACAGTTAGACCTTAGTTTTTTAGGAGCAAGTGCATCTATAGAAACTGTTTCCAAAACCAAAAAGCTAAGCACTATTAGCGGTATTCGTTATAGAAACAATAGCTTATTGGTCAATAGCCAAGAAACCAACACCAATTTCAACCCAACCTTTGCAGATGCCCAAACCTATGCAAGCTACAAGTTCTCCAAAAAGTTTCATTTGGACTTTTTGGGAACTATTTCCATAAACGATTACCAGAACGAACCTCTAAACAGGCAAACTAATTTTGGGACAATAACCGAACCAAAAACTTTGATAGTCTATTATCAAGGTGAAGAAAACAATCGCTACAATACCGTCTTAGGAGCGCTAAAAGGTAATTATTACCTGAATGACAATACGGTCTTGAAGCTCATTGCATCCCTTTACCACACTACTGAAGAAGAATATTCAGATGTAATTGCCCAATACACCCTTGGGAATATAGACAATGACCTTTCCGGAAACTCATTAGGTAACGCGACTAACTTACGCGGAATAGGTACCCAATTTAACCGCGCCAGAAATGAATTGGATGCCCTAATTTTCAATCTCTCCCACAAGGGAAGCCACACCAAAGAAAACAAAGTATTGGAATGGGGCGCAAAATATACACACGAAGACATTCGCGACCAATTACGCGAGTCGGAATTTATTGATTCCGTTGGTTTTTTTGTTCGGCCACCCTTAACTGAATTCAGCAATAATCAGCCCGAAGAACCTTTTGATTCTCCTCTTGCTGCCTATGACGGAGTAAACGCAAGAAATTTTGTAAAGACCGATAGATTTTCAGGTTACATACAATTCAGCAACCGCATGAACTTGGGAGTACATGATTTTTATTACAATCTTGGGCTACGTGCCCATTATTGGGCCATTAACGACAAGAAAAACAAATCGGTATCACAGGCGGTTATAAGCCCTCGCGGACAACTTTCCTTTAAACCCAATTGGAAAAGCGATATGGTTTTTCGTCTTTCCGGCGGCCTCTACCACCAACCTCCGTTCTATAGGGAATTAAGAGACCAAAACGGAACGACAAACCCCAATGTAAAGGCTCAAGAATCCATTCATTTTGTTTTTGGAAACGAATACTCATTTAACCTCTGGGAACGCCCATTTACCTTGATGAGCGAAGTCTACTATAAAAGATTGAACCATGTAAACACCTACACTTTAGAGGATGTACGTATACGCTACGTAGCCAAT
Source organism: Zobellia sp. 1_MG-2023 (assembly GCF_030549125.1). Taxonomy (NCBI): domain Bacteria; kingdom Pseudomonadati; phylum Bacteroidota; class Flavobacteriia; order Flavobacteriales; family Flavobacteriaceae; genus Zobellia; species Zobellia sp. 1_MG-2023. Next base: position 113,692 of record NZ_JAUOSY010000010.1, read on the forward strand.
AACAATGCCAAAGCCTATGCACAGGGGCTTGATTTAAGGCTGAACGGAGCATTCGTGCCGGGTACTGAATCTTGGGTAAGTGTTGGATATCTAAAGACCGAAGAAAATAGCAACAACCGTGGGTACATTGCCAGACCTTCTGACCAAAGGTTAAAATTTGGTGTTCTTTTTCAAGATTACATACCTGAATTCCCCAATTTTAAAATGTATCTGAACCTAGTTTATAATACGGGAGTACCCGGCGGTTCCCCAAATTATGCCGATCCATATAATTACAATAACAGATTACCTGATTATAAACGGGCGGATTTAGGAATTTCGCATATTTTTGTTGGCGGAAACAGAACCTATCCCAAAAACCACTGGCTTCACAGATTTAAAGAGCTAAGTGCAGGATTTGAGATATTTAATCTGTTCAACAATCAAAATTCAATAACAAATACGTGGGTGAGGGATGTTGATAGCAAGCAACAATTTGCCGTTCCCAATTTCATGACAAGCCGTGTGTTCAACCTTAGGCTACGCATGCGCTTATAGAAAACTAACTAATGAAGAAGATTTTTTTTGCCGCACTCTTACTAACATCCGTTTTAGCTAACGCACAGAAGAATATTTACGAAAGTGATAAATTTGATGCCCTGAGCGATTCGCACGAAGTGTTGGCAATTATTCCTTTTTTGGCTAATCTTGAACTTAAGGACGATATTTCAAAAGAAGAATTGAACGATCTTGAACAAAAAGAAGGCTATGCGGTGCAAAACGCCCTTGAAACCTATTTTTCAAAAAGGAAAAAGAAGAAGAAATTTTCGGTAGATTTTCAAGATGTAAAAAATACCAACGCCATATTGGCCCAGAATAAAATTGACTACAATAATATTGATGTCTACACGACCAAACAGTTGAGTGAAATTCTGGGAGTAGATGGTATTATAAGTGGAAACATGGATTTAAACGTACTTCTGTCCAAAGGCATACCTACCGAGTTCAGCTTTATGGATTACTTTTCCGGCGATGCCAATTATGGGAGAATAGGTGTAAAAATAAGTGATGGTACCAGTGGAAAACTTCTTTGGAAATACGAAAAGAAAATCAATAAAAAGTCGGGAAAGAACACAACAGACCTTATTGACCGCATGATGAAACTGGCGGCACGTAAGTTTCCTTACGACCGCGAAAAACGAAAAGACAGGAAACAAAAGTAAAACTGAAAACTCCCCTTAAAGGGAGTTTTATTTTTCTACAAACTCCTTTAATGCCTGAATGGTGTATTCCAACTCCTCTTTGGTGTTATACTTTGAAAAAGAAAACCGCACCGAAGGTTTTTTAAGATCCTCCTCCGATAAAATTTCCGTTAGAACATGGGATCCCAAATCGCTACCGGATTGGCATGCGCTTCCTTTGGAACAAGCTATTCCTTTAATATCCAAATGAAACAAGAGCATTAACGCTTTTTGCGGATCAATGGGCAAACAAACGTTCACCAATGTAAACGTGCTTTTATCCATAGTGCCAGAATGCCCGTTGAACTTGGCTCCGGGAATTTCCTTTTTCATCCTATCAATAAAATAAGACTTTAGCTCGCTAACATAAGCTGTCTCTTCTTCTAAATTATCATAGGCTTCCGTAAAGGCCATTTCCAATCCAACAATATTATGGAAAGATTCCGTTCCGGCTCTAAAACCACGTTCCTGAGACCCACCGGATATGAATGGTTTTAATCCTGAATTTCTTTTTATATAAGCAAAACCTATTCCCTTTGGACCATGAAATTTATGCGCTGCCGCAGTTAGAAAATCAGCAGGTACTTCTTTAACGTCCCAAGCATAATGCCCAATAGACTGTACCGTATCCGAGTGAAAAAGGGCCCCATGGGCATGACATAACGTACAGACCTTTGCAATATCGATCTTATTACCTATTTCGTTATTAACATGCATTAAACTCACCAACTTTTTGGAATTGTCCTGTGTTAACAACTTTTCCAAATGAGAAAGTTCAGGGTTCCCGTAAGCGTCCAAATAAACATACGCCACATTTACACCCTTTTCATTTGCCAAATCCTCAACTGTATGGAGAACGGCATGATGTTCAATTTTAGAAGTAATGATAGTCTCCACCCCTAGATCGCGTACGGCACAACGCAAAATCATATTATCTGCCTCAGTACCACCGGAAGTAAAAATAATCTCTGCCGGATGGGCGTTCATATATTTAGCTATGGTTTTTCTAGCACTCTCAACAGCAGTTTTTGCAGAACGTCCAAAACTATGCGCAGATGATGGGTTACCGTAAAAATTAGCAAGTGCCTCCTGCATCTTTACAATAACATTATCACGTACTTGCGTAGTGGCCGCATTATCCAAATAAACCTTTTCCATTACCAAAAAATTCAATTAAGAGCCTCCAAAATTAGCGGAATTAAAGTTAATTTCTCCCTAATTCAGAATAAACTTGTCCTTTATTTCCTTTAAATTTGACACATGAAAAAAATGCTACTTTTAGGTCTATTGGCCATTTTATCTGCTTGCGACGATGGTGACCTACAAATTGAACGTGTGGATTTTGACTCCGTTGCTCTTTCCTCTTGCGGCGATGAAGACGACCCTCTGGACACTACTTTTTTCTTTAAGATTGATGGAGACGAAGCATTTTTGTTAGAATTGGAAAGCGGACTATTGCTTAACGAAAGCTCTACGGAAGGTACGCTAACCAGTACCATAGGAGGTTCTTCTAGTTTGGTTTACCGCCTTTTTTCCGATGACGTTTCGTCCGATTATTTTTGCTCTACCATTCCTGTATTGGAACCTACGGTAATTAGTGAAAATACGGCAACCGCAGGAAATATAGCCGTAAACACTAAAGTAACCGCCGTTTCTAAAGATGTAAAAACCTATTCGCACACTATTCTCATAAATGGCTTGGCCTTGACCAATGACCAAAATGAAAGTATTACGGATGCCTCTACATTAACCTATGGTACTTTTAAGACCTCCACACCTACCAGTTTTAAACTTGAGGTTCCTTTTTCCAACTATGAGTCTATAACTGATTTTTCAGAATGTGAAAGTGCTATTGTAGACGGTAGTCTTAGATTGTACAAAATTATAAATGATGAATTTGTTTCTCTTGATATTCCTTTATCGGCTTTAGCAAATGAAGTCACTATGGTAGACGAACCTAGGACCTCTACATTGGAAAATGGTGAATTTAACTATACGGTACTGGATACTATCGTAGCCGATGAAATGGTCTGTACTTCCTCTCCCCTTTCGGAAGAAATGATTAGTCATAATTTTGTTTCCTCGGGAGGAACCATAAATGTTGAAACAGTAGCCGGGGAACCTGATGGTGCGGGAGCAATTACTTATACGCACACAATTTCCTTAGATGCCACCGTACTTGTATTAAAAGGGAATGGTGATGATGTTGCCGATGTAACACTTACAGCTCTTGACAACTTTGTTCTAGGAACCTATACTACCGTGGGGAACTAGCTATTTTGGTATATGTAGATTTCAGTGGCGCCAAGGCCGTATTTCTGATAATCCGCATCATAATATTTTACATTATCATAGCGTCTAAAAAGGTAATAAAGCTCTTCTTTGAGCACGCCCTCGCCAACCCCATGAATAAACACTACTTTTTGAATGCGCTTGCGCATGGCAAATTCCAGTTGACGTCTTGCCGTGTCTAATTGTAAATTGAGCATTTCATGATTGCTCATACCCTTGCTAGACCTTGTTAATTGATGAATATGAAGGTCCACTTCCATTTTTGGCGCGTTGCGCTCCTTTGGCTTTAAACCTTGGGACTTTCTTTTCTTTGGAAGTTCCTTTTGCGCCTTTACTTGGTTGATTTCGAAATTGCTAACACGTATATCTCCAGTATCTACCTTAACTAGTTCATTGGCCTCAAAATCAAGCTCAAATCCGTCATTGGTCTCTATAGTTATACTTCCGCCGGAAACCTTTGTAACCTTGCCCGAGATAACATCATCTATGGTCTCTACCTTGTCCCCTATTTGAAAAACGGCCATAATTTATTTTGTATCCACAAAAATAATGGTAATTTTCCTGATAGAATTGCTAAACGGTAAAAATGCAGTTAGCCACGTTTCTTTTGGTTCTTGAAGACTTTATGCTACCATGCTTAAACAAAAAGCTTTTTGGTATTGATTGTCCAGGTTGTGGGCTTCAGCGTTCTATTGTTCTTTTCTTTAAAGGAGATTTTGGTGCTGCCTTTGATATGTATCCGGCAATTTTCACTCTTATACCACTTGTATTGTTTTCAATTGCAAGCCAATTTACCACGTTTCGTTATGACACGTATATAAAAATGGCCCTCGGAATACTGAGCGGTACTATTATATTAGTTAACTATATTCTAAAAATGACTCACCTAACCCACTAAAAAATGGAACAACACAAACTACCCAACGCCACGCTAATTCTTGTATTTGGAATCCTTTCAATAGTTACTTGCTGTTGTTACGGTATTCTTGGTCTTATATTTGGTATAGTAGCATTGGTCTTGGCCAAAAAAGCAACTGCCGTATATTTAGAAAACCCTGAAAACTACACGGATTACGGAAATGTAAAAACCGGAAAAATACTTGCTATTATAGGTATAGTGCTAAGTGTTCTTTATTTATTGATGACTATTGGTATGATTGCTTTCTTTGGATTTGATGAAATGCAAGACCCAGAAATGATGCGTGAAAAAATGGAAGAACTTTTAGGATAAAACTATGCAACAACCCTTACCGGGAGCGAGTAACGCCCTGACCTTTGGAATTCTTTCAATTGTATTGACCCTGCTTTGTTGTGGCCCCTTTGGTGCTATTTTCAGCTTCATTGGTTTATCGCACGCTAAAACTGCGCAACGCACTTTTGACCAAAGTAATGGCGAATATACAGGTATTGAAAATGTTAAAACGGGAAAAACGCTATCCTATGTAGGCTTGGCCCTAGCAGCCGTTTACTTGCTGATCAGCATCATTTATTTTGGAGCTATAGCCGCTATACTTATTTCCGCAGCTTCTGGAGGTGATTTTTAAAACTGAAATACTATTCTAAACAAAAAAGCCTGAAACTAAGTTTCAGGCTTTTTTTTATTGTTATCTCAAGATTATCTTTCAAACTGTTTCAATGTAGTTTTAATAATCTGAACACAATCTAGTAACTGCTCTTTGTTCATTACCAATGGGGGTGCAAAACGAATAATATTACCATGAGTAGGTTTTGCCAAAAGTCCGTTTTCCTTGAGGGCCATACAAATGTCCCAAGCGGTAGAACTTTCTTCCGTATCATTAATAAGTATAGCGTTCAGGAGACCTTTACCCCTAACCCCGTTAACTATGTTGCACCCTTTAATGAACTCACTAAGTTCTGCTCTGAACAAAACACCCAATTCTTCGGCGTTTTTAGCCAACTCTTCATCTTTCACTACTTCCAAGGCAGCCATAGCTACGGCGGCAGCAATAGGATTACCTCCAAAAGTACTTCCGTGATTCCCCGGTTTAATAACGTTCATGATATTATTATTGGCCAAAACTGCGGATACAGGGTATGCCCCGCCAGAAAGTGCCTTTCCTAAAATAAGGATGTCCGGTTTTACGTTTTCATGATCCACGGCCAACATCTTACCTGTTCTGGCAATACCGGTCTGTACCTCATCTGCTATAAACAGAACATTATGCTTCTCACAAAGCGCCTTTGCTTCACGTAAATATCCTTCGGAAGGAACATAAACCCCGGCCTCACCTTGAATTGGTTCAACAAGGAAACCTGCAACATTGTTGTTTTGCTCTAAAGCATCTGCCAATGCTTTAAGATTATTGTATTCAATCTTAATGAAACCTGCCGTGTACGGTCCAAAATTCTTACGGGCCACAGGGTCGTTAGAAAAAGAAATAATAGTAGTGGTCCTACCATGAAAATTGTTTTCGCAAACAATAATCTGTGCTTCGTTTTCATTCAGGCCTTTTTTCTCATATGCCCATTTACGACAAAGTTTTAAAGCAGTTTCAACTGCTTCGGCCCCAGTGTTCATAGGTAACAACTTGTCAAACTGAAATGTATCGGTCGCATATTTTTCATACTTACCTAACATATCATTATAAAATGCCCTTGAGGTAAGTGTTAAGGTCTGTGCCTGATCGGTCATGGCCTTAACAATTTTGGGGTGACAATGCCCCTGGTTTACTGCGGAGTAGGCCGAAAGAAAATCGTAATACTTTTTTCCTTCAACATCCCAAACATGTACGCCTTCACCCCTGTTAAGTACAACAGGCAATGGGTGATAGTTGTGTGCTCCGTGCTTTTCTTCCAATGCAATAGCATTTTCAGATGTGATTTTTTCTAAAACTGACATGATAAAATTACTTTAAAATAAAACTTCAGTAATTCCTTCTATACCTTTATCCTTTCGAAGATTCGAAAATTCAGCGTGGGAGAGAAATCATCCTTGTAGAATTGCAAATCTATAAAATTTAGTTATCAGTTCTAAAAGAACCTGCCAAAAAGCGACCAAATGTTTATTTAACAAGACTTTAGGGAAGGCATAAATTTTATGGTTTCAGAATTAAAATAACCTTTATTATTGTTTTTCTGTACAGATCTACAAGTATAAAATTCATATTTAACTATTTTTAATAAGCCCTATCGTAAAGAGAGTTATAATAAATGCCATGGGATGCTTACTTTTGCCGCATGCGAAGAAAGAACAGGCGACAGGTATTCGAGAACATAGAGGTTGTAGATGCCGGTGCAAAAGGAAAAACAATTGGTAAAGCTCCTGATGGGAGGGTCATATTTTTGACCAATACCGTACCTGGTGATGTAGTTGATGTACAGACTACTAAAAAAAGAAAGGCTTATTTTGAAGGTGTTGCAACGGCTTTTCACAGCTATTCAGATAAGCGTACAGAACCACAATGCCAACACTTTGGCGTTTGTGGAGGTTGCAAGTGGCAAGATATGGGGTATGAGCACCAACTCTATTACAAGCAAAAGGAAGTTGAGAATAACCTGAAACGAATTGGACATCTTGAACTGCCGGAAACCACTCCTATTCTAGGTTCTGAGGAACAATATTTTTACCGTAACAAAATGGAGTTCTCTTTTTCGGATAGCCGCTGGCTAACCTTGGAAGAAATTCAATCTAACGAAGATATTGCGGATAAAAATGCCTTGGGTTTTCACATTCCGGGAATGTGGGACAAAATATTGGACATAAAAAAATGTCATCTTCAGCAAGATCCATCCAATGCTATTAGGCTAGAAACCCGTGATTTTGCAATTAAAAACGGACTCACATTTTTTAATCCGCGAAATCAGCATGGCCAATTGCGCACCCTTATGATACGAACAGCATCTACGGGCGAACTTATGGTTATGATACAGTTTTACGAAGATGACAAGGCTAAACGAGAGCTGCTTTTAAATCACCTAAAAGAGACATTTCCTGAGATTACTTCGCTTTTATACGTAATTAATCAAAAGCAGAACGATACTATTTACGATCAAGAAATTGTTTGCTTCTCCGGTCGCGACCATATTTTTGAAGAAATGGAAGGGTTGAAATTTAAAATCAACGCAAAATCATTTTACCAGACCAATTCGGCACAAGCGTACGAATTGTACAAACTTACCCGTGAGTTTGCAGATTTACGAGGAAACGAACTCGTATACGACCTCTATACCGGTACTGGAACCATTGCTCAGTTTGTTTCCAAAAAAGCAAAGAAAGTAGTAGGTATAGAATCCGTTCCGGAAGCAATTGCAGATGCCAAGGCCAATGCCCTGCGAAACGAAATTAGCAATGTAGACTTTTTTGTGGGCGATATGAAAAACGTCTTCAACCAAGAGTTCATAGAGGCCAATGGTACTCCGGATGTTATTATTACGGACCCTCCAAGGGATGGTATGCACAAAGATGTGGTACAACAAATCTTGAACATTGCACCTGAAAAAGTGGTTTATGTGAGTTGTAACAGCGCCACACAGGCCCGAGATTTGGCCCTGATGAAAGAGATGTACCAAGTTGTAAAAGTTCAACCGGTGGATATGTTCCCCCAAACCCATCATGTTGAAAATATTGTACTTTTGAAAAAGCTATAGCTTTATGAACAAACTCAAAATACTTTTTATAATCGCCTTGGGAATTCTCTCCTTCTCTGCCTGCGAAAAAGATGATATTTGTACGGATGCGGATACACCCCAATTGGTCATTCGCTTTTATGATGCGCTCAACCCAACAGAGTTTAAAGATGTTCAAAACCTAATTGTTTGGGGCATTTTAGATAACCAAGGTAAAGACACCATAGACAATATAGCACTAGATAGTATTGTTCTGCCCTTGCGTGTGGATGCCAGCAGCACTACGTTCGCCATGTCCAGACAGTTGAGTATTGATGATGTAAATGTGGATACATTAACCTTTAGCTATGACGTAAAAGAAATCTACGAGTCCAGAGCTTGTGGTTACATTGCCAATTTTGAGAACTTAGAGGTAACCGTACAACAAGACGATTCCGTTTGGGTCCAAACCATAGATGTTGATAATGCACTTATTGAAAACACAGCTTCCGCCCATGTTAAGATATTTCACTAGTCTCTTTTTTCTCTTGATTATTGCTACGGGATTTTCCCAAAGCGAACCTATAGACCTGAACAAAAAAGATACCACCGTTTATAAGCAACGTTATGGCCTTAGAGTTGGTGTTGATTTAAGCAGACTTGTGGTCTCCTTTTTTGAGGACAATTACACAGGGTTGGAACTAGTGGGAGATTATAGGCTTACCCAAAACCTATATTTGGCCGCCGAACTGGGCAACGAGAAAAAAACTATTGGCACACCCTTAGGTCCTGATGTTGACATAGAAAGTGGGGATTTATATACCTTTACAACGTCTGGCAGTTACATTAAAGCGGGTATAGATTATAATACGTACGGCAATTGGTACGGTGAACAAAACATGATATATATTGGTGGCCGTTTTGCGTTTAGCACGTTTAGCCAAGAACTGGACGCTTATAAGATTTTTGATACCAACCGCTATTGGCACCCTGAGGATTTTGCTGCAGCAACCGACGCCCTTGGTAAATACGAAGGCCGAAATAAATCCTGGTTGGAATTTGTTGCAGGGGTTAAGGCCGAAGTTTTAAGAAATCTCTATTTTGGTGCTAGTGCCCGCTTAGGCATTTTAATAACCAATAAACGCCCTGAAAACGAGCTTGACGACCTATTTATTCCTGGCTTTAACAAAGTTACCGATGGCAGTCGTTTTGGTGTAGGTTACAATTTTTCCCTCAGTTATCTCATTCCGCTTTACAAAAAGAAAAACGAGCCTAAAAAAGAAGAACCCCAACCCCAGCCCGAACCAAAACCTAACGGAAAAGACAGGCCTAAAAAGCAATAAGCAAATAACTTTAAAATAGAGTTGACAACTACTCTTTGTCTTTATTCATGTACTTAGCTTTTTTACTGCCTTCGTACATTACATACTTTACCAAGCGAGATTCCAAATGACTGTTGAATACCTTTATTTTTCGTGAAGGTCTCAAGCCTACATACTTAAGTGCCTCCATATTGGAAGTAATAAACCAAGCATCCGTACCTGGGTACTTTTGCTTTAAGGTATCGCCAATGGATGCATAAAAATCCTCCATATCCAAATTCAATCGTTCTCCATAAGGCGGGTTAAAAACCATGTGTAGCTTGCCATCGGTGAACTTTTCGGTATCAAAAAAGTTCTTTCGTTCAATGGATATATATTCGGAGAGGTTAGCATTCTCAACATTGTCAGTTGCCTTGCGAACCGCAGAAGGGGCTTTGTCATACCCTACTATTTTATGATGGAATTCACGAACCTTGTTAAGACTTACATCTACAATCTTATCAAACAAATCTTGGTCGAAATCATGCCATTTTTCAAAAGCAAATTCCTTTCTATTGATATTTACCGGAATGTTACAAGCAATCATGGCCGCTTCGGTAAGCATGGTGCCACTACCACACATGGGGTCAAGAAAATCGCACTGCCCGTCCCATCCGCTCATAAGCAAAAGGCCAGCCGCCAATACCTCATTGATCGGTGCTATATTGGTAGCCGTACGATAGCCCCTTTGGTGCAAGGACCTGCCTGAACTATCTAAGGACACATTACAATGGTCATTATGAATATGTATATTGATGCGAACATCCGGAAACTTTACATCTACACTAGGCCGGCTTCCATCCATATCCCTAAACTTATCTACAATGGCATCCTTAACTTTTTGGGACACATAAAGCGAATGTGTAAAATTATCCGAGTTTACCGTAGAATCTATAGCAAAGGTGGTATCTACCGAAAGGTAATCCGCCCAATCCATGGCATATATCTTTTTATATAGGTCATTTTCACTACGAACCGAAAAAGAATGAATAGGCTTAATGATCTTTATAGCTGTACGCAAACACAGATTGGCCTTGTACATAAAGCCGGTATCACCTTCAAAAGCAACATTTCTTACCCCTTCTACTACATTGCCGCCACCTAGGTTACGGATTTCCTTGGCCAAAATCTCTTCAAAACCAAAGAGGGTCTTGGCGACCATTTTAAAATTTTTACTCATGTCTTATTCTAAAGTTGCCGCAAAAATACAGTATTTTAGCCGGAGAAATACGAACCCGCCCATTGCTTTCTTAAATGCCGTATGTCCTTTCAATACCGGAAGGATAAAATTGCTTTTCTGAAACATTGGAAAAATAGGGTTCATAGCTGTAATTACCGCTAGAATTCAAGACTAAGAGCCTCTATATAAACGATTTTTCCGTTAATGAATTACGCTTTACCCATTTTTGCCGTTCTGTTGAGCTTTGCTTTTGTTTATGTTGTGAAACCTGATAACAAGAGCCACTTTAAATTACTCTTGGCCTTTAGTGGCGCTTTTCTTTTGGCTCTTACTTTATTTGAGCTTTTTCCCTCTGTGTACGAACATGGCAACGCAAAAAATGTAGGCTTGTTCGTAATGCTTGGAATTTTGCTTCAAATTATTCTGGAGTTCTTTTCTAAAGGAGCGGAACATGGACACGTTCACCTGGACAAAGAAAAGAAACTTTTCCCTTGGTTACTTTTTGGAAGTCTCTGTCTTCACTCTTTTCTGGAAGGCTTTCCCATACACCACCACAACACCATTATTTACGGTATCTTAATTCACAAGGTGCCCATAGCCATAATTTTAAGCATTTTTCTATTAAATTCTAAAATCCCGATTACCAAGGCATTTTTGTTCATTACCATTTTTTCTTTAATGACACCTTTAGGGAGTTATATTGCGAACCATACGGATTATGCAGACACTTACTTTGCGTCAATTAATGCATTGGTCATAGGTGTGTTCCTTCATATTTCTACGGTTATACTCTTTGAAAGTTCCGAGGGGCATACCTTTAACCTCCGCAAGATAATCGCCATTATTTTTGGTATTGCAATCGCATATTTTTTATAGGATGTTCAGCAAAGCGGAATCAAAAAAATTACGGGAAGACTTCTGGATCGCTTTTGGAAAATCGTATCCTAGAAAGTGGATACTGTACAACACCAAAGTGAAAGGTCTGGTCTTTAAATTTCATTTTGACCTTAAAAAGGCGATGGTTTCCATTGATATAGAGACCGATGACCTTGAAAGACGCATTACCCTTTGGGAGAAATTCCAATCTCTACAATCTCTTCTACAGTCGGAAGAATACCTTCCGGAAGCGGTCTTTGATGAAGCCTTTTTTCTTTCCAACGGAAAAGAAATTTCAAGAATATACGTGACCCTAGAAAACGTTTCTATCCACAATAAAAATACTTGGCAAGAAACTATGATTTTCCTTAGTCAACAGATGGCCCAAGTAGAACTGTTCTTTGAAGATTTTAGGGAGGTTTTAGAGTAGCATCAAACCAATTTCATCTGATGCCGAATTCCTTTCTCAAGCCCTGTTAACTGCGCCATACCCAAAGCCCTACCAATTAATGAATACCCAGGATAGAAATCGCTCTGTCGTTTTTTATCATCAAGCAAAACATGGCCGTGATCAGGCCGTAAAGGAATGGCTACATCTGTTCTTCCGGACTGTTTTCGTCTTAGCTGTTCTTTTATAAAGGCTTCCATTACATCATCCATTGCCACGGAACCATTAAGGTGTTCGGCCTCATAAAACTCACCTGAAGCACTTAATTGTACATTCCTTAAGTGGATAAAATGAATACGGTCTCCAAAGTCCTCTATAATTTTCACCAAATCATTATTGGGAGAAGCTCCCAATGAACCGGAACAAAAGGTAAAACCGTTATGTTTTGAAGGGTAACAATCACGAATAAATGTCAAATCCTCGTAGGTTGAAGTGATTCTTGGAATACCAAAAACCGAGAAAGGCGGGTCATCTGGATGAATGGCCATATGAATACCCAGCTTTTCAGCCTCTGGCAATATAGCTTTAAGAAAATACGCCAAATTTTCTTGAAGTTCCCTCTTTGATATCCGGCTTACCATCGCTAAGTTTTCCTTAAAAACGGACATCTCAATTGACTCCTTACTTCCCGGTATACCGGCAAGAATGGCCTTCTCCAATGTGTTCTTTTCTTGGGCGGACAAATTGCTAAAATAGGCTTCCGCCTTAGTTACCACTCGCTCTTCATATACCTCAGAGGCATGCTCCCTTTTCAGTATAAAGAGGTCAAAAGCAGCTATGGCGATAGGGTCATAAAGTAAACTGGATGTTCCGTTAGGTAACTGGTAATCTAGATTTGTACGCGTCCAATCTATAAGGGGCATAAAATTATAGCAAATTGTATAAATGTTATGCTGGGCAAGATGCTTAAGCGTTTGGATATAATTGCTAATATACATATCCCTTTCGGGAAGCCCGTATTTAATGGCATTATGAATGTTTACGCTCTCAACTACGGACCATTCCATACCATGCCGTTCGATTTGATTCTTCACATTGGCAATGACCTCTACGGGCCACACCTCACCCGTAGGTATGCTGTGGCAAGCTGTAACAATACCTTGAGCCCCTAGCTGTGCAATATCGGCCAGGGTTACTCCAAAATTAGGCCCAAACCAACGGTAGGTCTTCTTTAAATACTCCATGCTAGACTCCCGTAAAAGAATTAAAACCACCATCTACATCGTAAACGGTTCCGGTTACGAACGAAGATGCTTCGCTTAAAAGGTAATGCACCATTCCATTGAGCTCAGAGGCATCGCCAAAACGGTTCATTGGAGTTTTTGCCAATATTTTTTTGCTGCGATCCGTATAGGAACCATCCTCGTTAATCAAAATTTTTCTGTTCTGATTCCCTATAAAAAATCCCGGAGCTATAGCATTTACGCGAATTTTATCACTGAATTTTGTCGCCAGTTCTTCGGCCATCCATTTGGTAAATATATCAATACCCGCTTTGGCCATGGAATAGCCCAACACCCTAGTTATAGACTGCTTTGATGCCATAGATGAAATATTGATTATAGAACCACTGCCCTGCTCAGCCATTAATTGGCTCATTACAATTGTGGGGAGTACACTACCAAAAAGGTTAAGATTTACCACTTCTTTGGTATCTTTCAGAGAAATATCAAAAACGGTTTGATCAGGGCGAAGTGTTGCTCCCGGCAGATTACCCCCGGCCAAATTAATCAGACCATCAATTGCACCATGGGATTCCTTAATTTTCTCCCTTAGAGCAATCAATTCCTCTTCTTCCATTACATCTACTACATAAGAAATAGCGCTATTACGGGAAATACGATTTAGTGCATTTCTTTTACTATCCAGTTTATCTGCCGATCTACCCAGAAGTATTACACCAGCACCATTCTTAACCAAGTACTCAGCAATGGAACCTCCTAAAACTCCGGTTCCTCCAGATAAGGCAATGGTTTTGTTCTTTAAATCAAAAAGGTCGTTCATATCTAGTTTTTCTTGGCCATTTCATAGGCTTTGGTAGTCGTGTAGTATTTACTGATCATATTGGGCACTTCCCATTCAGGCAGTTTCCCGGCCTTCAAATACTTCAAATAATTTTCGGTTACCTGGCCAAAATGAGCCTCATGTCCAATTTTAAAGGTGTCAGGAATATTAATTTTATAGCTCCCATCTTGCATTTTCCCCATTGTGGTACCTTTAAACTGCTTTGCTATATTATCGGAAATAGCTTTGTTCAACACCTCTTCAAATCCATCTTTTTGATGTGGCACAATGTACAGGACAGGTTTATACTCCTCTTCTTTTCCTTGTTTGATAACAAGATTACTTTTGGTACCTCGCATGATACTATAATGAGTATCGCCTGTGCCTTCAGGCGCTTCATAATTCCATATTACGGATACCTTGGCGTGCTTTCCATTTATTTTATAGACCATTTCGCCATTACAGAAAACATGTAGCTTATCGTCTTTTATATCCTTTTCCAAATAATCTGGATATCCCTCTAGACGGGTAACCTTCTGAAATTCGTCTGTTGTAAGTACAGTAGGCCAACGTTTGGCCTTTACCATTTCTATATTATTGGTATCTATTACTTGATCGGGAAAAGCCTCCCATTGCACCAAATCTACCAAGTGAGTGGTTACATCTACTATACCTTCGCCTTCTTCGTTTACATCAAAAAACCAGGCCGGACGCACTAACGGTTGACCGGAAACATATTTAAAAAAGTGATGCACACTCTCTTTACTAATTGCAGGTTCATCTGGCGTACCGTTCACTAATTCCCCAAAAACATCGGGCAACGTTGAAAAGGTTTTTTGCATTAAGGTTGTAGACTCAAAACGTTCGGTCATAATATCATAAATCAATACCCCGTTCTTTTCCGCAATATTAAAAGCCAGTTGTAATTTTTTAAACCCCTCCGGATTTATAACCAAAGGCTTGTCTGCATAAACGTTCAATCCAGCCTTTACCGCCTCAAGAACATAATCTATTTTTTTACTGTTCTTACCCGCTACGATCATAACGTTACCGGGTTTATCGGCAATCATTTTTTCTAAATAATCATCGCCTAAATATTTTTCTACCTTCCAGGCCGTAGGAGCCTCTTCCCTAGAATTATACGAGTTTATTTTGTTCAAAAAATCCTGTACTTCCGGACCTTTCGGGGCAAAAAGATAAATAGTGGAGTCTACTTGGGGATACATTTTTTTCTGAACCAATGCCGCATGAAAGTGCCCTGGATCCAGCGTCATCATTTTTACTTTATCAGGAGACTCCTCTTTGACCATTTTATCATCTGTTTTTTTCTCACCACAAGCAATGCAGAGCAGCAAAACTAAAAATGTAATCTTATTTTTCATGTATAGGTTGTTGGTCTTAGCCTTTTACCAAATATCGGCAAAAGGTTCTTCTATCTATATAATAAATGTTTTGGAAGTTGCTTAAAAAGCCCGCTCACATTGAGCGGGCTTTTCTTAATTTAATACTTTACCGTATCCGTTCCGTAAGGCTTTCTTTGCTCACGGCGTAACATAGCGTTGGCCTCGTCATCATTAATAAACACTTCTTTATCATAGTCCCATTCCAGTTTTCTATCAAACTGCATGGCAATATCACTAATCAAACAAATAGCACAAGCCTTGTGCCCTTTTTCAATAGGTGAAATAGGTGCTTTTCTAGTTTTGATACAATCTAACCAGTTCCCATGTTGATCATCAATTTTTTCTAGGTGAATTTCGTTTACCCCAATAACCGATTCTAAAATTTTAGGGTCCGAAGCATTTAATGCTCTACTACTCTTTTCCTTATCCACAGGGTCCGTGGCCGAAGCTTGATAAGAACCACGGGAAACGAAAATCCATCCGTCCGTACCTTCATAACGAATTCCGTTGGTATACCCTCCACTGGTATATACAGTAATGCCATTGTCATATTCATGCTTAACGAAGAAATCGCCATGAACGTTCCACAATCCGGATTTTGGAAACTCGGCTAGGGCTTCTACAGAAACCGGTCCACTTAACTCTGTATTCATTCCCCATGCCGCTGAATCGTAATGGTGCTGACCCCAACCGGTAATCATTCCCGCTCCATAATTTCGAGAACGCAACCAGCCCGGTCTACTATAATCAGCTTGCGGGTGTACGCCTATTTCAGTATACGGGACTTCTGGCGTAGAGCCCAACCACATATCAAAATTCAAGTTTGAAGGTACGGGCATTGCTGGAGCCTCAGGACCGGCAGGATCACCGGGCAAACCAATTTTTACCGTATGGATTTTACCAATACGTCCATTTCTCACCAATTCTGCTGCAACCCTAAATTGTGGCATGGCACGTTGTTGTGTTCCAACTTGCAAAATAGCACCCGTTTTCTGAATAACTTCGCGCAATTGCTGACCCTCCCTTACCGTTAAGGAAGTAGGTTTTTGAAGATAGATGTCCTTCCCTGCTAAAGCAGCTTCCATAGCAGGCTGTGAATGCCAATGATCGGGCGTACTGATTACTACGGCATCAATATCCTTGTTCAAAAGCATTTCGCGATAATCTTCGTATACCTTAGTTCGGTCATATTTAGCCTTACCCGTTTTCTTCTGGTAAAACCCGTCTACTAGAAGTTTGGCATCTCCAGCGCGTTTAGAATCAAGATCGCATACGGCCAAATAATTGGCCTGATCAAAACGTATAGTATCGTGAATATCATGACTTCTGGCGATACGTCCGCAACCGATTTGACCTATGTTTATTTTATTACTGGGCGCATTTTTACCCAAAACATGGGCCGGTACAATACTTGGAAAACCCACCAAAGCGGCAGTACTTAAAGCAGTTCTGTTTATAAATTTTCTTCTCTCCATGTTGGTAATACGTATTTTATTTATTGATTAATTCTATTTGATTTTCACTTGCGAACGATTGCCAGTACGCTTCTGCTTCCTCAGCATTTAAAGTACCATCAAACACAACCATACGGTAATTTAATTCATAATTTTTGTTCGGTTCTATTTTCCATTCCTCATGACGAATAGGACAAAACTCAAAAAACATATCGCCCCTGCCTCCATTGGCATCTATAGGCCATATTCTCATGGGCTCCGGATGATTTCTATTCTTTGGGTGACTCATAAATAAAATGCCGTTGGTACCTTTTCCGTCAGACGCTTCTCCTGATACAATACACCATTTGGCGTTTGTACCGTCTGCAGTTAAACGATCATTGCCTTCAGAAGTCAAAACCGAACAATTATCAGCCTTCCAACGTTCGTTAAACCTAAGTCCCAATCCACCACCGTAGCGATACGCTTCAAACAAAATGCCATTTTCCAAAGGCGAACTGAACTCACTTTTATAATCGAACATATAGCGATCCGGTCTGTTCAAATTCCATAAACGCACCTTAAGATTTTCATTTAGGGCCACTTGGGGATCCTCTTTGGTCTTCAGGTCTATATGTTCTTGGACCGCGGTAAATGAAGTAAAAACATTACCCGACTCCTCTTTTTTAAATTCCTTAAAAAGAACCGTACCCATACCTTCGCCCAAGTTCCAAAAATCTACCCGCTCACCATCTACTTGCGTATGTGTCCATGGCCCCCAAAAGCCATAATGATGATAATGGTCATCTGGCTGAATACGCGTAAGCGTATCTCCTTTTGGAGTGATAATAGGGTGAATATATCCCGATTTTCTAAAAATAGAATCTGCACCTACCGGTGGATACGTCATCTCATACCGATACGAAACAACTGGTTTGTCCTGAAGCCTTAACTGCAAATTCCCGTTTTGTTTTTGATTAGAAACACCGGTCCCGGATTTTGATGTTGATACCCCATTTTCCAAACGAAAATTCAAAGTCTCATCTTCACCTTTATCTATAACCGGAACAAACCAGATTCCACCGTTGCTTTCATCCAATTGAAACGAAACCTCAATATCTTCCTTTCCAGTTTCTTGAAAAAGGATCATAGCTTCTTTAAAATCAATTTGATTGGCCTCAGCATTTTTTAAATCAAAATGTACAGGTTGGGCCAAAAAAACTCCGTCACCTTTTTTTACCGCAAAGCGGATTGAATTTTTAGTATTACAAGACCAAACGGCCGTAATAAGAATAAAAAGAACAATTTTATGCATAAACAGTATTTAGATGACGGAATTTAAACAAAAACTAACTCAACACTAATTATCATTATCTGATTCAGGAATATTAGTTAAAGGAGCAATGTTAAGCTCGGCTCCAGGATACCCTTCATTTTGATTAATTCGCCCTTGGGTATTGGCGTTAATTGCGGACGCCGGTATGGGCCATAAAACATGGTAAGGGCTCATGGTGTATTCATCACCATGAATGGTTTTAACTCCTTTATTATAAAAATCTGTTACTTCCATAATCCGGTCATACCAAAAGTTTTTTTGAGAAAAATTATCCATACTATAAGTTTCTCCATTGTATGCCGTTTTTCCTGTCATTGCAAAAATGAATGCTATCCTTGCTAGTTCTGTTTTACGAGGTTCCTCATAATACAATTCACGAGCACGCTCATCAAGTATAACATCTATATTTACATCAGAAGCAATAATATCATCAGCTTCAGCCCTTCTCCTTACGGCATTTATATCTTCTGCCGCCATAGCCAAATTCCCTTTCCAAAAATAAGCTTCGGCACGTAACAAATGAGTTTCGGCAATACGGAAAACATACCAGTCTGAATGTCCTCCTGCAGGCTTTACATTTAAGGGATCAGGAATTGAAAATTTATAATGTGGAAAATCGAACCAATTACGAATAGTATCAGAACATAATGCTGTCCCATCTGGAAGATATAGTTCCAAATTTTTACCGTAAAACGAATTTCCTGCCTCTTTTAAACTTGGCGCATTATACACCAAATCTTCCATTTGAACCCAGTTACCATCTTTAAACCTTTGGTCATTGTTAGCATCTTTCCAGATTTGTTCCGTGCTGTAGGCAGTACCCCTGTTTCTACCAATACCCCTACCATATTGGAAAACTTGATTAATCTCTGCATCGGGTGCATCTGACATTCCATTCTGACCATCCGGTGTATTAATAAATCTCCACCATAAGGGTACGGCTTGCCGCTGAATACTTGTTGGCGCACGAGAACCATTATCCTCAAACTCTAAGCGACTTATTGACATTAAAATCCCTTCTGTATTTCCTGGAATACTTTTATTTTGGGGCCTATGCAAATCCCAAGTTACATCTTTGGTTGCATCGCCAGCAGTTGCACCAAACCTATCAGTCATCAATTTATATTGCCCACCATCTATTAATTGTGATGAGGAAGCAATAGCCGCATCAAAATCTGCTAAGGCCAGATTTACCTTTGTTAGCAAATGCAAAACGGCACCCCTACTCACATCTCCCTTATTTGAGACTTCCGGAACCATGGATACAGCAGCATTTAAATCCTGTTGTATTTTTTCAAGAATTGTTACTCTACTTGTACTTACAAAATCTAACTTTGGTTCTCTTACCTCCTCTAGAACAAATGGAATATCTCCAAATTGCTGTGTAAGCCTATAATAAAAGTATCCTCTTATAAAATAGGCCTTGCCCAATATCTCGTCTCGTTGTTCATTACTTTCAAATTCAGCATCGTCAATCCTTCCCACCACTGTATTGGTAAATTTTATACCTTCATAAAAAAGGTTCCAGTACCACCCGATTCTATTGGTATTTGCGCTATTTAAATTAGCATCCGGCAATATTAAAAGATTTAGATCTTGAGCTGGGCCTGATTTATCCGTAGTTCCTTCTACGGCTACTTCCGAAAACACATTTTCAGTAATTATAGGCGCCCCATCCCCATAAAATTCCGAAGTAAGTCTTGCCAAAGCATTGTTATTTAAGCTACTTAATCCATCTGGAGTATTAAGAGCATTACCCGGAGTAAAAAAGGACTGAGGTTCCGCATCAAGAAATTCTTCCTCACAAGAAGTAAAGGTCAAAGCAAAAATACTAGTCAAGCCTAGTAGCACTTTTCGATATATATATAATTGTTTGTTCATTGTCTTGTTTTTTAGAATATTAAAGGCTTATATCTAACCCAACGGTAAAAAACCTTGGGGTTGGCAAAGTAGGGTTGTTACTTCCGTTTGAGTTTCTACCTTCTATATCAGTAGGTTCTGGGTCATAAAAATCCCAATGTGGAGCCCAGACCGCAAGATTTCTTCCATTAGCATAAACACGTAACTTCTGAATTCCGAACTTTTGCGTTTTTTCACTAGGAAAACGATAAGCTATAGTAACATTATTCAAACGTACGAACGATGCATCTCTCCATATACCAAAACTGGCACTACCATCACTAGAAAACAATCTTGCATAGTCATTGGTAGGGTTCTCCGGTGTCCAATATGGTGTTTGAATAGAATTGGTTCTATCAATAAACCCATTTCTATTCTTGGCTTCGTTAAACAAACGTTTCTGTCCCCAATTGGAATACATCTCAAAGGAAAAGTCTATATTTTTAAAGAAGGTAAAACGATTGGATATAGCGGCCTGAAAACGTGGTGTGCGATGTCCTATGAATTTTTTATCCTCATCCGTAAACAACCCATCATTGTTAACGTCGTTAAGTTTAAAATCCCCAGGAGAAAGACCAACTTCGGCTGCAGCTTCAGCTTCATTTTCTTGAAACACGCCCAGAACCTCATAGTCCCAGATTACATCAGAAGCTTCTCCTATGAACCATCTATTTGAAATATCGTCCAGCTCATTGCCATTCTCATCCAGGTCTCCGTAGAGTTTGTTTATTTTACTTCTGTTTAATGAAAAATTAAAATTCGTTGTCCAGTTAAAATTTTCCTTATCATAATTGAGTGTTGATAAAGTAAATTCAACCCCTTTATTTTCGACTTCTCCCAAATTGGTAAAAACAAAAGGGAAACCAATAATATCCGGAAGCCTTCTTTCAACTAGCAAGTCCGTTGTTATATTTCTATAAGCCTCTATTGACCCTTCCACAATGCCATCCGCCAAACTATAATCCAACCCCAGGTTAAAAGCCTTTGTTGTTTCCCATTTTAAATCAGGGCTTTCTTGAGTGAAATTGTTAAATGTAGGAACTGTAAAAACTTCTCCATTATCATTTGCATTAAGGTATTTACCAGCTCTTAATTGAGACAAGGAAACAAAACGACCTATCTCCCTATTTCCGTTTTCACCGTAAGTAGCCCTTAACTTTAAAAAATTTACAAACTCCGAATTAAAAAAACTCTCATTAGAAATAGTCCATCCCGCAGCAACTGACGGAAAATAACCTCTCTTGTTCCCTGTACCAAAAGCCGAGTACCCATCTCTTCTCATGGTCAAAGTAAGAAGATATCTTGAATCATAATTATAATTGAACCTGCTCATAAAAGCATCACCGGTACTGGTTACATCTTCACTACTTACCGTAGGAACCGTCCCCAACTCCAAGCTACTGAATCCAAGGGCATCATTAGGCTCAAAAGTTGTTGCGTTGGCGGTAGTTTGATATGACCTGAACCTTTCTGCGTACACCAAGAAAGTCAAATCAAACTGATGCTTGTTTATATCTTTGTTCCATCTTAAAATGTTATCTAATTGCCATTCCGAAATTCTTCGATTTACCCTAGAACTCTCACCTACTACATTTTGAGGGCTGGCAGACTGTAAATGCCTATAAAATTCCCTAAATTCCAATCTATTGGTATATCCCAGTTCATAAGTGAACCCCAAAGGCAGTTTCACTTTAGCATATACCCTGGAATTAAAAGTGTGTTCCAAGTCTATTAAATCCGTAAACTGTTGATTTAAAAATGCATTGGTTGCACCTGCCCCACTATCGTCCTGAGGACTTAACCTAGGATTACCATTATCATCAAACTCCGATCCATAAGGTGATGACCTTTCTATCTGCAATCTATCCGCAGAAATAAAGCCTTCATCTCTTTTAGCAAACTGCGTGTTCATACCAACGGTAAGCCAATCATTAATATCTGCATCAAGGTTTAGACGTGATCTTAATGTTTGAAACTTTTCACCTTCGTAAATACCCTCGTTAGAAGTACGACCAATAGACCAATAATAATTAAGTCCATTATTTAGACCGGAAATACTAGTATTAATATCATTTCTTATTCCAGTCCTAATAATTCTATCGTACCAATCAATAGTTTTACCCTCTAAATAATTATTAATTTCCACATCTTGAAACCCTATACGGTTTAACCATGCTCTGGTTGGATCTCCTGCGGAGCCATCGTAGGCCAACCATTCTTCTTGAGTTACTCCCTCTGGCAAATTATTAGGATTATCATAACGGCCAGGATTGTCTATTGTTAATTGAGGGTTAATACTCTTAAAAACATCTGTTCGCCAGTTTGCGTATCCTTCGGGCCCGTATGGTCTTTCTTTATAGGCATCCGTTGCAACACCAACGCTAGAATTTATATTTATAGTAGGCTTATCCGTCGTACCTCTTTTGGTTGTAATTAAAATGACCCCACTTGAACCTCTAGCTCCGTATACAGCTGCAGAACTTGCATCCTTCATAACATCCAAACGATCAATATCAGAAGGAGCTATATCTGACAAATCACCATTATAGATAATACCATCCACTACAATTAATGGATTAGAACCTGCAGACAATCCGTTGTTTCCCCTAATCCTTATATTGCTTACTCCTTTTGGACCAGAGGACAATCCTATACTCAAACCAGCTACATTACCCCGCAAAACATCGGTAACAGAATTGGTTGACTGATCGGCCAAATCGTCTGCCTCTACTTGAGAAATAGCACCCGTTAAATCTTTTTTCTTTACCGACCCGTATCCTACAAGAATAACTTCATCCAGTGTGGATGCACTAGGTTCCATAGTTGTATTTATCTCCGAATTACCGGCCACGGGAATTTCTTGAGCCGCATAACCTATATAGCTAATTACGATTACTGAGTTTTGATTAGCCACGGAAATGGAATAGTTTCCATCAAAATCTGTAGACACGCCATTAGTTGTTCCCTTCTCTACCACAGTAGCACCGGGAAGTGGAGCGTCATATTCATCTGTCACAGTTCCTGTAACAGTAAATCCATCTTGAGCATAAGCCGAAAACGAAAAAATCCATACGAGCCCAACGAGACATATTGTTCGTCTAAAGAGCTTAAAATCACTTAATAATTGTTTCATAAAGAGTGAGTTAAAATTGGGTTTGATTATTTAGGTCTAATTGACAAAAAACAAAACTATAAAAATTTATGAACTACGCAACCGATTGCGTAGATTAATTACATAAAACTTGATAATTACTCAATAATAACATTAAAAAACTTTGAATTCACCTAAAAATAACCTCTTTAAAACAATTATTACGGAAATACCCTTGTATATTTCAATTTGTTGCGTAATATTGTTGCAGTAACATTGCACTAACCAAAATGGCAAAAAAAGTAACGATATACGACCTGGCACAGAAACTAAATATTTCTCCGGCCACAGTCAGCAGAAGTTTAAACGACCATCCGGCCATTAGCCAGAAAACCAAGGACAAGGTATTAATGGTTGCCAAAGAAACTGGCTATAGGACCAATAAATTCGCAGCCAACCTTAGCAAACAAAAATCCAATACTATTGGGGTAATCGTACCTAAACTGAACTCCAATTTCATGTCTACCGTTTTATCCGGTATTGAGAAAATAGCCAATGATATTGGTTACAATCTAATTATTAGTCAATCTTTAGAGTCCGAAGAAAAGGAGAAACTCAATGCAAAGACCCTTTTTGACAGTGGCGTAGATGCCTTGCTAGTATCCCTTGCTTACGAAACGGAAAATTTTGATCACTTTACCACTTATACAGATCGGAAAATTCCGCTCTTATTTTTTGATAGGGTGTGTGATTTGCCAAATTGCCCTACTATTTCCATAGACAACCATGCCGCAGGATTTGACGCAACACAACATTTAATTGAGCAGGGCTGTAAGAATATTGTTCATATAAGTGGTAACCTTAAACGTAACGTATATGCCAATAGGTTTGACGGCTACCAAAGAGCTCTTTACTCAAATAACATTCCGTTTAGAAAAGAAAACCTGTACGAAAGCGATTTAAACATAGAAAACGTAAAGGACATTATTTCTAGAATAAAAAATTCCGAACACAAGGTAGATGGTATTTTCGTTTCTAACGACACCTTTGCCGTGCACTGCATAAAGGAATTAAAAAAAGAGGGCTACAGCATTCCTGAAGAAATAAAGGTTGTTGGGTTTAACAATGACCCTGTTTCAGAAGTAATATCACCCAACTTAAGTACCATAGAATATCCTGGATACAAAATGGGAATTCTTGCAGGAGAGAGTATTATAAGCCACTTAAGCGGCTCCATTAACATTCAATCCGCGGATCAAATACTTATCAAACACAAATTAATAAAACGAGAATCTACTAAAATTTAAAGACAACTACCACCCATGAAAAAGAGTATTACCGCACTATTTTTACTTGTTACGGGACTAATTTTTTCCCAACAAATTGAAGATTTTAAAATTACCGAAGAATGGCTGGCCAAGATAGAAAAACTGGCTCCGTCCGAACCTACAGTGAAAAAAGTTTCCAAAAAGAAAATTTTAGTTTTTTCAAAAGCAACAGGATTTGATCACTGGACCATTCCCCATAATGCAGAAATGTTAAAAATACTTGGTGCAAAATCCGGTGCATTCGAGGTTCATATAGCATATGACATTGAAAGTTTTGACAAAAAGAACCTAAAAAAATATGACGCTGTCGTATTTAACAATTGTAATCCTTCCGGACCTAAAAGGGATTTATTTTGGGATTTGTTACAAAAAAACTCCAACCTTTCCGATAATGAAATAGCAGTTTTAGCCGAGCAATATGAGACCAATTTGTTAGACTATGTGGCCAAAGGCGGTGGTCTTATGATATTGCACGGGGCTATTACCGTTCAGAACAATTCCAAAAAGTTCAGTGAAATGACAGGCGGAAGCTTTGACTACCATCCTAAACAGCAAGAAATGCACGTTAAGGAAGTAGATCTAAAACATCCTTTAGTGCAAGCATTTAACGGAAACGGACTCACACATGTAGATGAACCATATTTTTTTAATAATGCTTACTTTGATTACAACTTTAGACCACTGCTATATATTGAAATAGATAAATTGGAGGGAATGAAAAAAGAGGTTGATGAAAAAGTCAATTATGTTTCGTGGATAAAAAGACATGGAAAAGGCCGTGTTTTTTATAGCTCGCCATCTCACAATGCGCAAAGCTTGGACCACCCAGAGTTATTACAATTTTTCTTGGACGGACTGCAATATGTAGTGGGCGATTTAAAATGTGATGACTCTCCAATAGGAAAATAGATAAGGTTGGACTAATTTTGCTTAAAACAGCAAATTGAAAACAATTCATACCACCATTACAGTAGCGCTTTTTTGTTTATTAATCTCCTGCAAAGAGACCGAAAAAAAACCTAAAAGTAAAGTTCCAGGTGTTTCCGAAACATCCGTAACAACTGAAGATTTAAGCCTATTAGATAAATGCATCAACGCACACGGCGGTATCAATGCTTGGAGGTCATTCACCGGACTTTCGTACAACCTAACCGAAAAGGGAAAAACGGTTTACCAACTTACGAATATTAAGGACCGCAGAGCCTACCTAAAATCTAAGGATTACGAGGTAGGCTTTGATGGTAAAGTGGCATGGGCTAAGCCCGATGCTTCTAAAGTACCGGGCAAATCTGCAGTGTTTTACTATAATTTAGACTTTTACTTTATTGGAGTGCCTTTCTTACTGAAAGACCCGGGCGTAATCGCTTCCGAAGAGGGAGAATCCGTTATTAACGGAAAAACCTACGAAACTTTAAAAATCACTTTTGGCTCAGAAGTTGGGCTTACCCCGGAGGACGTATATTATCTCTACTTAAACCCTAAGACTTTTCGGTTGGAGATACTTACTTATTCGGTTTCCTATTTTGATAAACAGAACGCATCAATAAATTCGGCAAAAGTATATTCAGACTATATAGAGGTGCAAGGGTTAATGATGCCAACAAAAATGGAAAATTTTGCGTGGAAGGACGGAAAACTTGGAGAAAGCACAAACCATGTACGCCTTTTTAGCAACATTCGCTTTTTGGATAAAATAACTGACGAATCTGTTTTTGAAGCCCCACAGGGCTCCACAACAGAAGCTATCAACTAAGCAAAGTACTATTTTTTAGAATAGTCCAATAATTCTTGTTCCGTATACTCCGCCCCGCTTTTAGGTTTTGTGTTGCGTAACTCTTCTATTGTTTCCAGTTTTAACCTACTTGGCACATCAGAAAATGCGTTGGTTACATAGGAGATAATATCGGCAATATCTTTATTTGAAATATCTTCATTACGAATAAGGCCTGGCATAGCTAGGTTTAAATCATACCTTTTTCCCTTAACCGTAACAGGACCTTCAAGCCCATGCAGAATAATAAGACCAAGTCTTTCTGTGTTTGCTACATGCTCAGAGCCCATTAACGGTGGTGCAAGCCCTTCAATACCTTGCCCGTTTACTCCATGGCAAGATGCACAAATCTCATAGAACATTTTAGCTCCACTTGTTCTCGTGTCCTCTACCAAGGATTTTCTGGCGAAAATAGGGTTGACCTTATCTTCTTTTCGCTTTTCATCACTTGTAGCTAAGGCTTCAGCAAGCATTTTATTTGTAGGTGCTATTGCTTCTTTTAATATTTGTTCATCGCCTTTTACCCCACTCACCAAAGCCTCGGTAAAGATGGGTTTCTTTGAATATGAACTGCTCAATTCTTCCATAATTGGCAAAAACTGTTCTTTATCCAACGAAACCAAACTACCCATTATACTGCTGAGATAAAGATTTATTGTTACGTTATTTCTTGCTATAAGTTCTTTGACCAACTCCATATTCTTCTCCGCGCCTGCTTCTTTTAGAAAGGGCTCAATAAGTACAAGTGCATGTGCTCCAAATTCCGGAGAACCTTTTAGGGCAACATCTTTTAGAAGGTCATAAGATAGTGCGCTAAGACCTTCAAGGGTATAGAGCGCGTGTATTTGAGAAACTGAATTTTGTTCACCTAGAACAAGCCCCTCCAACTCTTCTACAACATTCTTATCCTGCCTGTAAACAAGTACTTGTTGGGCACGGTCCCTAACCCAACCGTTGCTGTCTTTCAACAACGCAACAAGTTGCATAGACTTCAAGTCATCAAAGTTTTGTAAAGTCTTCTTTGGTTGCCCCATTTTCTTAACTCTAAGTATACGTCCGAAGTTAATTAAGGTATCCAGTTTATTGACCGCTACTTTTTTCTTTAGATAGGGACTCAAATACGCATGATGGCCTATCATACCCCTATGCATATCCGTTATGTACATGCTTCCATCAGGACCATTGTTTAAGTTTACCGGTCTGAACCCTTCGTCCGTTGAAGTTAGGAACTCTTTGTTTTCGTAAGCCTGTTTCGCAATAGTTGAGTCTCCTGTGAAGGTTAAAATATTTCTCTTAATGAGATTCCCTTCGGGGATACAGACAAAAACGTTCTCATCATACTCCGCCGAAAACTCACCTCCCCTATACACCAAAGGAGCACAAGCTGCAGTAGCCTTTACCAGTATACTATCCTGATTTAAGACTCCTTTTGCATAACCTCTGTTCACTGTAGTTGCGTGTTTAGGATACACACGTTGGTCCTTTGTCAGCATTCTATTCACACCAAATTCCGGCGTAAAGTATTTATTTCTTACCAGTACATTGGGCAATACATGATCCCCTAACAACTGTCTTGAATTATCGTTAAAATATAGTCTTCCAAAATTATCGTGACTTATTCCCCACTGCCCTCTAAAAGTGGTGGCTTCTTTTTTCCATACCCCATTTTCACGTCTGTATCGGAAATTGGATTTTGCATTATAAATCCAGTTATCCACATTCATCATTAAACCATTTGGCTGATGTTCCGGATTACCCTCTACTGCATAAATTGAATCTACCACTACCCTATTGACCGGCTTGTCATCTTTTATCTCTGTAAAATAAAGAAAAGGAGGTTCTGAGTATAACAGTCCCCCATATACATGGGCCAGAGCCCTTGGCATTACAAGACTATCTAGAAAAGTTTTGGTATGATCTACAATTCCATCATTATCCAAATCTTCCAATATATCAATACTTCCTATCGGTTTGGTCTCATCACTGCCCTGCATATCGTTCATATAACCCGGCATTTGTACCACCCAAATTCTACCTTGATTATCAAAATCAATAGCCACAGGAGCTTTCAAATAGGGTTCTGAAGCCACAACATCCAACTCAAAACCGGATTCCACCTCATAACCCTCTAAAGAGATACGTGGTTCATCATAAGAAGTTGTACAATTAGTCAAAAAAATAAGGAGGGTACCAAGAAAAATAGGGGATGTAAATAACTTCATTCTACACAAAATCTTTATGCTATACTAATATCGATTAAAGATACACTAAACAGTGATCAAATACATGAGAAACCAGTGCTAACCAGCATCGGTTAAAATAATAAAGAAAATCTTTTTATAAAGTGAGATGCATGTTAAAGGTCAAGACTACAGAAGGTTTTAAGTAATTCAACAAACAGAAATACATGAGCCTCTATTTGTAACAAAATAGTGCCCCACTTTAGAATGAAGCACTATTTCCTCATGTTTTTTTAAAAGAAATTTTTTACTGCCATTACATGAAAATCCTGTAAAAACTTGAAGCCGATTATTCAACGATTAGTTTGATACGCATTGAAGCCGAGTGTCCGGGAAAAGTACAAACAATCCAATATTCACCAGCAAATTTGGGAGTATCAAAATAGATTGTCTCTTCTGATTCTGGTTGAACGATACCAGTATGAACCAACACCAAATCGGAATCGGGTACATAATTTAAGTCCGCCCCATCAAGCCCCAAGTGCAGCGCCAAATCGCCTACTTCGTTTACCGAACTTTCTCCTCTATCCGTAATCACGAGATTGTGAAGCATATCATCATTATTATTGAACGTAATTTCTACCTTGGATTTTCTTTTCAGTTTTAACTCGGTTATATCATATTTAAGACCCGGCTTGGTACTGATTACGATTTTCTTCTCCGGTCCATTAACCCAGGTTAACGGCATCTCGTTTACTCTTTTAGGCTGCGCCAAACCACCTTTACCGGATTCAGTTTCAATTGGAACCGATTTTAAGGTACCACCAGGAACCTCATTTAGCGTATAGTAGCCTGTATCATGTAAAAGTTTTTCTCCCGTAGCTGCTTTTAAGTCAGGAATTTTTAACTGATGAATAAAACCCAATTTCATACCACTAACCGTTAAACGAGCAGAAAGGCCGTCTTCCGAAACTTTGACGCTTGTTACCTTGGCCTTTTGTTGATCAACAATAGGACTACCATAAGTATTATGGTACAAATAGTTAAAGGTTGTAATTTGGTAATTAGAAATATCCGTGACCATTTTTTTATTTACAGGCTTTGTAAACTCCAAAAGAAAACCATCATCTTCGGCCTTCATGGTTTTAATCTCAAAAGGAACCTTTCCATTCCATTTCAATCTCTGTAAACCGAACATTTTTCTTCCTGTAGATGACCAACCTCTACTTGTCATCCCTACGAACATACTGTTATCACTACCCCATAACATTCTTAAAATTCCGGATGAAAACCCCTCTACAAAGGGAAAAACAGCACCTTGGTAGACTCCATTTATCTTTTCCATATAAACCCTCATAATTTTGCTATGCCCTTGATCACCCACAAACATTTGTCCTTCAAATGGGCCAAACTTGCCCTTAGTGGTATCATAAATCATATCCGAAGTAGAAATACCCAATATAGTATGTGGCAGCCAAATAGCAGGCGCTCTTAATTCCGGAACTTTTTTTGAATACTCATAAAGACTTAATCCAGATTGTTCCTCAATATCTTCTTTTTTAAGTTTTAATGGGGATTGAGGGTCATCTGTCCAAACCAACCCCTCAGGATTACCGGCAAAGGTTCCTTTCTCTAAGTGGGTTATTCTTCCTGAGCCTACCCAGTCTCCTTGGTTTTCCGAATAGAAAACATCTCCAGCACCATTAATAACAAATCCTGATGGGGAACGCAAACCAGTTGCAATCGGAGTCATTTGTCCTTCCGGTGTTATTCTCAACATCCATCCTCGCCATTTTACCAAACTAGCTCCATGACCTATCCAAGATAAATTCAGCGTGACCAACATATCACCATTCTCCGTAAATTTTGGACCGTACGAATAATCGTGATAATTACCCGAAAGCGGCCAGGAATAAATAGTCTTGTACACGTCTGCAACGCCATTATTGTCCTTATCTGTTAGCTTGGTAAGCTCACCTCTTTGTGCGAGATAAAAACTTTTGTCTTTATAATTTAGACCTAAAGCTTCATGCATCCCGTTCGCAAATCTTGTATAGGAAGGCGATTTACTATACGGGTTATCTATAACCCAAACTTCCCCTCTTCTGGTTGAAACACCCAATTTATCATCGTCTGTAAGGGCTAAACCACCAACTTCCAAAATAACATCATCAGGAATGGGCACATCAACAATGTCATAGAATTGAGCTTCTTTTTTGGCCATGGCCGATTGAGCCACTCCAAATTGATAGCCACCAAATAGTACTAAAAAAAATATTGTTTTATATAAAGTCTGCATGCTCTGTTTTTTACCAAATGATACTATACTCAACCTTTTGCTCTCCTGTTGGAATTTTCACCAATAGTTCATCAACCCCATTCGCTTCACGAATTGTAGGAACTAGACTGTCGTCTGAAAAATTCACAAAATAACTTTCGTCGTTCACGATATATGAACCATCCGAAAGCTTCTCTATAGCTTCTCCAGATGCAACTTTATGCCAAATTTCACCTTCGCCGCTAGTTAATATAGTTCGGTTTAATTTTCGTTCATTTGTAGATGGAACCATTTTATCCATGATTACTTTGGATTCCATTTTCCTCAAAAAAGTAGGGATTCCACTTTTATCTATCTCGTAACCTTGGGAAAACTGCAAACCTTCTTCAGAGATTTTATTTGGCCAATCAGCATCATCCGAGGCTAAAACTGCAAACTCAGGAGCACCATGAAAAGACAATGCAAAACCAACTGGCTCCCCTAATTGTCTAATTCCTCTAGCATGCCACATCTGCGTGGCATCTAAAAAGTCGCCGCTCCAAACTTCCAACAAACACCCTGATGCCAAATCATATGCATAATTTATTTTCTGTGGTGTACCTACAGAGATGCAATGGGTTCGCTTATCGTTTCCATGCATTAAGAAACTTCGCTGAGTCACAGCAATGTCAGTGGGTTCAACCATAATTTTTCTACTGTCCACACTTTTTCTTTCATCAATAGAACTAGGACTATGAAGTGCTTGCTTTTCTATACCAGGCCCTTCAGCATATAGACTAAAACCAATGGTCCATGGATTGTGTTTATTATAAATTAATCGAAACGGCACATCTCCTTTGGTTAGTGATACTTTAGCAAGACCCAAAGAATCTACAATAAAATTCCCATCTCGATTTATCACTGTATCATTATCAATTATAAGTAGACCACCTGCTTGGTTCAACCTAAAGTCAAACAAGTAATCACCAGTATTTGGAACTTTTAATTTACCTTGATAATCCAGTATTCGGGTAACTTTATTTCCTTCTGCCATAGATGCAGAGATGGAATCCGTACTAACTTCGCGAATAGGAACCAGGGTATCGCAGTTAGGAAGCATTTTACCTTCAAACTTAAATTCTTTCATTTTTATATTTGCAAAAGAAAGTTTGCTCGTATCGTATAGCTTATATTTTACGTTTTTTAAAGCTACAGGACCATGATCGCCTTGAATCATTAATGGGGCCTTGGACACTTCTCCTTTTGAAATACCTCCCCTCGTTGGGCCAGAAACCTCAATATTTTCATGAATCAATACTCCATTTAACCAAACCTCTTTAAATTCGGCATTCTTAATTTTATTACCCGACTCATCAAATCTAGGCGCATGAAAAATAATTCTAAAATGCTGCCACAAACCGGGAGCTTTTGCCGCATTTATTTTAGGAGCAGACCCTTCGTAACCCTCCTGACCTTTTTCCTTTGTTTTGTCCCAACGTTGATATATTCCACCCATATCTCCATGAGAAGATTCTGATACTTTCCAACTATCAAAAAGCTGAATTTCATATCTACTTTGGAAATAGAGGCCGGAATTTGAGTTCTTAGGCATCATGACATCCACCTCTAGTTCAATATCACCATGATCAAAACTTGTAACAAGATTTCCTTTATTCTCTCCCGTTGGAATATTTACAAGAATACCAGTTCCTTCGGACCGGCTTATTTCTTTATCCTTTGTTTGATTTACATATACATTACCGGCCGTACTCCAATTCTCGGAAGTCTCCTTAAAACTACCCATATCATTTAGGGCTATTGATTCATAAGGAAGCGAAAGTTCTTGCAGCGTTGATTCTGCTACTTCCACCTTCTTTTCCTTTTCTGTGCAGGAATACAACAATGCACTTAAAATAAAGATTGGTACAGTTCTTTTCATTGGTATGGTTTGAAATCAAAAATAGATTAATGGATTCATCTAGTATTCTAGCAGAAAACTAAACGAAGCTAAAAATACAAAAGTGTAAGAATCACACCTAATATAAACTTGCTATTTCATCCATAACTTTAATAAAAAAGAAAAAAATTAACGCAAATTATGATAAATACGATTTTGTAGAGAACACTAGGCTGAAGTATTGTTATCCCACCGTTCGGGACGGGACAAAAAAAAAGGTCCCGACCAGTAAAACTGATCGGGACCTCGAAGCAAGGCGGCTTC